>JAGWBG010000152.1 GCA_021296015.1 Dehalococcoidia bacterium
AGTACGGAGGCGTGTCCTGTCCTGTGGTCGAGGCGCACGGGATGAGCGCGAGTGGCCCTGTCCAGGTCCCACCGGTTTGGATGGCGCTTCTCTGCGAGGTTGAACTCATCATACCCGAAGGCCCGCACCCATTCCCCGGCTTTGCACCTCCTGGCCCAATGGCCTATCTCATCCACAATCTGAGAGATTGAGCCGACGTTATCGGACCGACAGTCTACCCAACGCAGACGGGAAGTCAGCGCTAACAGGTGGATATGGGCATCATTGAAGCCGGGCATCAGGGCCATGCCCTGGCAGTCTATCTCTTTTGTGTGGGGACCTTTGAATCTGTGGGACTCCCAGGTGCTACCTACCCAAAGGATTTTATCGCCCTTGACCGCCACAGACTGGGCGGTGGGACTCTGCGGCTCCATAGTAATGACCCGCGCAGTGCTGAAGACCAGA
The DNA here is from genome assembly GCA_021296015.1 of Dehalococcoidia bacterium. GTDB lineage: Bacteria > Chloroflexota > Dehalococcoidia > Lucifugimonadales > JAGWBF01 > JAGWBG01. The sequence continues at coordinate 445 of JAGWBG010000152.1, forward strand.
TCGGGAAGCTGTTCTTGAGCCACTTTCGTACCCTCGCACAATGTATCGGGTCTAGGGACTCGTACCGGTCTCAATGAACACCTTCACTGCGTGCCACACAAACATCTCGGGTGTCATGCCCAACTCTTTTGAATGTTCACGAATCTGGTGGGCCATCGGGCCGGTCATGTAGGCGGTCACAGCCTGCTCCTGGGTTGCCCATGAAAGTATGTTATGAACGGTATCTACGTCGCATACGAACAATACTTCATCACCCGGGTCGGGTTGGTGGGAGGTCCGGTGTAATGCAATCTGGTTCTCTTGCAACTCTACCCATGACGTATTCTCTTCCGAAGTATCTATTACAAAACGGTCTGACCCCATTCCATTCCTCGCAGTAATTATGCTCTATGATATTACCACTGATTGTGATAGCGAAGTGTCTACGGAAAGCGGGTGCCGGAGTCGCACGTAGACATTCGGTGCGCTGAGAATAGGGGTGTGGCAAAACCCCCTGGTTCTGGGGATTAGTTAATCAGAAGTATGAAGTAGCCCTTCAGCCTTTCTGTGAGGCTGCCGCGTGCTGCTCGTCGGCGTGATAGGAGCTTCTGACCAATGGGCCGGATGCGACGTGCCTGAACCCCAGTGACATCCCGATGTCCCGGAGTTCAGCGAACTCGGCGGGAGTGTAGAACCTGGAAATGGGTACGTGTACCTCCGAGGGGCGGAGGTACTGGCCTATCGTAAGCAGTTCGCAGCCGACGCTCCGCAGGTCCGTCATGGTGTCCGCGACCTCGTCGAACTCCTCGCCCATACCCACGATTATTCCCGATTTGGTGGGCATAGTTGGGTCTATCTCTTTTACCCTAGCCAATAGATCGAGGGAGCGTTGGTAGTCTCCCTTGGGTCTGACCTTTGGAAATATTCGCTTGCAGGACTCGATATTGTGGTTGAGGACGTCAGGCCCGGCGTTGATTGCCGTTTTCAGGGCTGGCAGAGAGCCGTCGAAATCGGGGATGAGCACCTCTACCTTGCAGTCGGGCATCTCCTGCTTTATCTTGCGGATGCACATGGCGAAGATAAAAGCTCCACCGTCGGCCAAATCATCTCTGTTTACCGAGGTAATGACACAGTATCTGAGGCCCAGATGTTTCACCGTGCGGGCCAGCCGGTCCGGCTCCATGATGTCAATCCCCGTGGGCCTGCCTGTGGTGACTGCACAATAGTGACACCGACGGGTGCATATATCCCCCAGAATCATGAAGGTGGCGCTGCGGCGCTCCCAGCAATCACCAATATTGGGACATTGGGCCTCTTCGCAGACGGTGTGTAGCTCTGCGTCGCGGAGGAGGTTCTTCAACTCTATGTAGCTGGGACCGCCGGGCATCCGGACTTTCATCCACTCCGGGAGTCTGCGCTTAGGCTTCATTTCCTGGGTCTGCTCCAAGGTCGTTCCCCCAAAGAATTTGATACCCCTTGAATACATACGAGGATAACATACTTTGTGGATAGCTGAATAGGGCTAGATAGAAATTTGACGTGGTGACGTGCGGCACCGTTCGGCCAGAATGATTGCATCTATACACGTCACGGACTGGTCGAGGCAGCCGTCACGGTTCACCACAACGTAGTCGAAGGACGACATGCGTTCCATCTCTTGCCTGGCTATGCCGGTGCGGACCTCCAGGTCTCCGGCCGATTCCGTAGCACGCAGGCTTAACCGCCGTTGTAACTCCTCTATGGAAGATGGGACGAGAAATATGAATACCGCATCGGGGACCAGAGCCTTGATGGTAGCGGCACCCTGCACGTCCACCTTCAATATGGTGTCCAAACCCTCTTTTCTAGCATGACGTATCTGCTCTTTGGGCACGCCATACCAGTTACCGTACACCTGAGCGTACTCCAGGAACTCGCCCTGCCCCACCATCTTCTGGAACTTCTCGGTTTCAAGGAAGATATAAGCTTTCCCGCCTCTCTCAGCGGGGCGTTTTGCGCGGGTTGTGGCAGTGACCGCGAAATGCCAGGGACGTTCCAGGGTCCGCAGTACACCGAGGGTCGCATCTTTCCCTACACCGGAAGGCCCGGATAGCACTACCAACAGTGGGCCTCCGGTAGTGTACGGGTAGTCTGAGTTTTCGGAACTCAAGAAAGGGACCCTTCGTCTAATTCCCGGATGTGCTGCCAGAACTGTGGATACGATATTGAGGCGGCCTGAGCGCCATCTATCACGGTCTCGCCGTCGGATACCAGCCCGGCCACTGCAAGAGCCATAGCCAAACGGTGGTCGTCGTGGCTGGCACACCGGGTACCGACCAGGGAGCCGGTCCCATGAATCCTCATTCCGTCTTCCGTCTCTTCAATGCTGGCACCCAAACGGGACAACTCATTCACTGTGGTACGGATTCGGTCTGATTCTTTGACCCTTAGTTCCTGGGCATCTCTTATCACGGTGGTGCCCTTGGCAAAGCAGGCGGCTACCGCCAGCACAGGCACTTCATCTATGAGGCGGGGTACCAGGTCTCCACCTATCTCGACAGCATCCAGGTCGCTGGACTCCGCCACAAGGTCGGCCACCGGTTCACCTCCCTCAGACCGTGGGGACTCCAGCGTGATTCTGGCACCCATCGCCTCCAGCACTTCAAGGATACCTGCCCGGCTGGGGTTAATGCCGATGTCTTTAATCGTTATTCTGGAGTCCGGGTGGCACAGGCCAGCCACTACCCAGAAGGCGGCGGAGCTGATGTCACCCGGCACATTCACGTCCATGGATGAAAGGCTCCCGGGTTTCAGAATCAAGTCAAGACCGTCTTCCTGTACGCTCCCGCCCATAGCCATCACCATGCGCTCCGTGTGGTCGCGGGAACGGGATGGTTGGTGAAGTACCGTGGTTCCCTCGGCTGACAGTCCCGCCAGCATGATAGCAGACTTAACCTGGGCGCTTGCTACGGGCATGGTGTACTCAATGCTCTTTAGCGAACCACCCCGGATTATCAGAGGGGCCAGGGTGTTGTTGTTTCTGCCCTGGATGTGAGCGCCCATCTGACTCAATGGATGCACTATTCTGCCCATGGGGCGAGACCGGAGGGAACGGTCTCCTGTCAGCACTGAGAGAAAGGGCTGGCTGGCTAACAGACCGGCTAGTAGGCGCATGGATGTGCCGCTGTTGCCGGCATCCAGAATATCCCCAGGCTCATTCAACAGGCCCTGGGAACCAAATATGGTGGCCGTGCCCTCAGCATCTCCAGGCTCTATCCGGACGCCCAAGTCTCTCAGGCAACGTGCGGTGGAAGCAACATCCTCACCGCCGGAGAGGCCGGTAACCTTTGCCGTCCCGCCTGCGATGGCATTGAGGATAAGGGCGCGGTGGGATACCGACTTGTCGCCAGGCGGAGCTATGGAGCCCTTATGGACCCGTGGCTTTCGGATGGTTTGTCTCAAGTATGTGGTTCCCTCTGATTCACTTCTTCGCTATGGAGTCCTGGTGCCTGTTTCCCCCCAACATTCCGAAAATACGACGACGGGTCTGGTGACTGCCCAGGAACAAGTCCGAGATATTTTCCGATGCTGAAGGTATGGCCGGTCGGTTGGCAGCATCCCTGTATCCGGGCGTCAATGCGCCGGCGAGCCAACGATTGCGAGCCTCTACTGCCTGGCTGAATACCTTCTCCAGGTCTTGCAGTTTGTTCTTTTCCTCGGAATCGCTGGTCAGAATTTGCCTTATATCGTACAGTTCCCTGATGAAAGCATCTATCCAATGGACTGTGTTTCCGGTGTCGTTGACAAATATACCTTTATGGGTATCCGGGTCACCGGATGCCTGGCTAGTCAGGTCCTTGTACTGGGTAGATGCCATCTGGGCTATGTCGCCCCATGATGGGCTTTTGGAAGTGCAGCCGACGAGGGCTATAGAAATCAGAAGGGGCAGTTGGGTCACTGCACACGCAAAGCTATCGTGCTCCGCTATATCTATGAAATAGGGTTTGGCCCCAATGGCATTGACCATGTCCGACATTTGCCTCACTGCATCCCGATTCGCTCTTTGTGCCGGGACTATGCAGTAAGGGCGGTCACGAAAGAGGTTGCCGTCGGCTGCCGACGGCCCGTCCACGTCCTTGCCGACCATAGGGTTGCCACCCACGAAGCTTGCATGGCGTGGCAAATATTGGTCTGCCCACTCCATGACTACACTCTTGCAGCTGCCCGTATCGGTGACTAGAACCCCCTCCGTCAGACGTGGACCTATAATCTCCATCACATTCTCTATGGCCTGCACCGGGGTAGCGATTATCACTATCTGCGCGTCTTCAACGGCGCTTGG
>JAGWBG010000153.1 GCA_021296015.1 Dehalococcoidia bacterium
CACGGACATGTGCCGGCCCAGTTCCGCCGGCAATGCCATCAAGAAAGCCTACACTGCCGCCATGATGGGGAGAGATTCCGGGGTCTACGCACAGCAACTCAGAGAGCAAGACAGGCATACATCCGACCTGGCGGACCCCCGCATAATCCCCATGCAAGGCGGCGTTGTCATCACCAATCCCGGTGATGGCGCTATCCTGGGAGGTATAGGGGTCGGCGGACTACCATCAGGCCAGGGTGACGAGGACATTTCAAGGGCCGGTCTGAGGGCAATGAGGCTGGACTAGCAAAGAAATGGCGGCACTCCAAAAATCCGTTTTTAAGGACAGTTGATATGGCAATGATAGAAGGACTGGGGCACGTAGGGATACACGTGCAAGACCTGATGAAGCAGCGGGACTTCTGGACACGGGTCATGGGGCTGACCATCGCCGACGAGGACCTGGAGCAGCGAGGCATGGTCTTTCTTAGCTCTCACCCCGAGGAGGAGCATCACGAGTTCGTCTTGATGAAGGGCAGGGATGTCCCATACGAGGGCAAGCTCGTCCAGCAAATTTCTTTCAAGGTGCCCTCCATAGACGACCTGAAGGAATACCACCACAAGCTGAAGGCGGAAGGTGTGGAGATTGAGCGGATTGTGAGCCATGGGAACGCTCTGGGCATGTACTTCTTCGACCCCGAAGGCAACCGAATCGAGCTGTACTACAAGACGGGATTCCCCGTGCCACAACCCCACGGCGAGCCTGTAGACATGGAGACATCCAACGAGGAGTTGCTGGAGATAGCACGCTCAGCCCTTCCCTCAAGCTGACGGCCTTCAAACCCCGGATGTTTTAACAGTCTGGCTACCATTCCATTGGGGCCAATCACCAGGCAGAATACGAAAGGAGGAGCCCTTACAGGTCGGGGCTCCTTCTATGATCATAAGCACCGGCACCTGACTCCCTCATACCTCCCGGTCATACAAGGCATTTTAGTTCTCCTATACTGCTGGCAATTTTGGTCACTCCCGAGAAAGTGGCAGTCCAGTGTGGCAGGGTGGTGGACTCCCGTTTTCACGGGAATGACGGGTGAATCCTTGACACAGTCGGGGAGACTTTGCTTACAATTAGGCCAGTCAACCCGGCGAGGAACGTTGCCGACAAAGGGTACATGTCTGCCGTTCAGGCAGAAATGGGGATAGCAACATGAAATACAAGGACCTCCGGGATTTCATCGGCTTACTGGAGGGCAGGGGCGAGCTAAAGAGAATAACGGCCCCCGTAAGCTGTGAACTGGAGATAGCGGAAATCTGCGACCGGGTCGTGAAGAAGGGCGGGCCAGCCCTACTCTTTGAGAACGTGGAGGGCTACGATATACCGGTCCTGATAAACATGTTCGGGACGGAACGTCGGATGGCCTGGGCGCTGGGCGTAGAAAGCCTGGACGACCTGGTGGAACAGGTACAGCGGCTCCTGGGTCTCATGCAAGGCCCCCCCGAGGGCATCATGGAGAAAATGCGCACGCTCGGGCAACTGGTGAGGATGGCATCTTTCCAACCAAAGACGGTGGGGAGAGCGCCTTGCCAGGAGGTAGTCATCACGGGGGAAGACGTGGACCTGAACAGGTACCCCATACTCAAGTGTTGGCCCATGGACGGCGGACGATACATCACCCTGCCCCTGGTGATTAGCAAAGACCCCCAGACCGGAACCATGAACCTAGGAATGTACCGCGTACAGGTCTATGACTCTCGCACGGCAGGTATGCACTGGCAGACCCAAAAGGTAGGCGCCCATCACTATCGCGTGGGCAGCGAGAGAGGCCTGGAACGCATTGACGTGGCTATAGCCCTTGGAGGCGACCCGGCAACCATCTGGACAGGCTCAGCCCCCTTGCCGCCGGACATGAACGAGCTTATAGTATCGGGTTTCATCCGCCAGGAAGGGGTAGAACTGGTCAAGGGGAAGACCGTTGACCTGGAGGTGCCTGCTCACGCCGAGATGATTATCGAGGGATACGTGGTCCCCGGTGACGAGAGGATGGAAGGACCCTTTGGCGACCACACGGGCTACTACTCCATGCCGGATATGTACCCAGTGTTTCACGTGACCTGCATAACCCACCGCCGAAACCCCATCTACCCCACCATAATCGTGGGGCGTCCCCCGATGGAGGACTACTACATGGGGAAGGTCACCGAGCGGGTGTTCCTGCCCATCATTCAGATGGTCCTCCCTGAAGTGGTGGACATCAACATGCCCGCCGAGGGGGTATTCCACAATCTGGTGATTGTCTCCGTCAAGAAGGAGTACCCCGGTCAGGCGAGGAAGGTGATGTACGGGTTATGGGGCATGGGCCTCATGTCCCTGGCGAAAACCGTCATCGTGGTGGACCACTTCGTCAACGTACATGACCCGTCGGAGGTGACCTGGCGGGTCACCAACAACATTGACCCCTCCCAGGACATCATGTTCGCCAGCGGCCCCCTGGACGACCTGGACCATGCTTCCCCCACTCCCAAGTACGGTAGCAAAATGGGTATAGACGCCACCGCCAAAGGCCCCATGGAGGGTCGCCAGCGTGATTGGCCTCCGGACATAGTTATGAGCCCGGAGATGGTGGCGCTGGTAGACAACAAGTGGGCGGAGTACGGGCTGTAGGTGAAAGCAACGCCCACCGAGGACGTATAGCTGAATGCGGAATGCTCGGATACAGTGGCAGGGAACAAAGGCAGTCCTGAAACGAGGCTCCCTCATCCTGGAAGCCGTGCGCTTCGAGCACACCCTGTTCGCCTTGCCCTTCGCCTACATCGGAATGTTCCTGGCCGCCGACGGTCTGCCCACCCTCTCCCAGTTTATCTGGATAACGGTTGCCATGGTGGGGGCGCGTACCATCGCCATGTCCTCCAATCGCCTCATTCACTTCAAGGAGGACGCCACCAATCCCCGTACCGCCAACCGGCACCTGCCCAGGGGACTCCTCAAGCCCTGGGAGATGGGCCTGCTGATGCTGGTGTCGGTCGGAGTATTTTTCTTTGCGGCATCCCAGCTAAATACGCTGGCCCTGATACTGGCCCCAGTGGCGGCGGTCTACGTGGTGGCCTACTCATACGCCAAATATTACACGTGGACTACCCACTTCATCCTCGGATGGGCCGACGCCATCGCTGTGGCTGGGGCGTGGGTAGGAGTAACGGGCGGACTTGACCCCGAGGCCGTTGTCCTGTCCTTTGCCGTAGCTATGTGGATTGGGGGCTTCGACATAGTATACGCTTGCCAGGACGTTGACTTCGACGCCAAGTACGGCGTCCACTCCATCCCCCGGCGCTTTGGTGTGGAAGCGGCCTTCTGGTGGTACCGGGGTATGCACCTGTGTACCACCATCGCTTTGCTGGCCGTGGGAATCTGGATGGACCTGGGTTATTTCTACTACATAGGCTGGGCAATCGCTACGGCGCTCCTGGCCTACGAGCACACTCTGGTCAAGCCCCACGACCTGTCGAAGCTACAGTTGGCCTTTTTCACGGTAAACAGCTACATCTCGGCGGAGCTACTGCTATTTACTTCTCTGGCGGTGGTCATCTGATGGCCCGGCAAGACCGCCCGCCATACGGGAGGCACACGTCTTTGAGACCTGTAGTTATAGGCATTTCGGGGGCCAGCGGCTCCCTTCTGGCGAAAGAGACGGTGGATGAGCTGCTGCGTCGAGAGGTACCCACCGCCCTGGTATGCTCCAACGACGCCAGGCTGGTGTGGCAAGAGGAGATGGACAGCCCATTCAGCGAGACCCTGGCCCAGTGGCGGGAGCACCCCCACCTTGTCCACTACTCCATAGGAGATATGAAAGCACCCATCGCCAGCGGGACTTACCCGACCCGGGGCATGGTAGTTGTGCCGTGCAGCATGGGCAGCATCGCCGCCATAGCCCACGGCCTGTCAAGCAACTTGCTGCTGCGTGCTGCCGACGTCTGCCTCAAAGAGCGGCGGAGGCTGGTGGTGGTCCCCAGGGAGACCCCCCTTCACCAGGTCCATCTGGAGAATATGCTGACCCTGGCTAGGATGGGGGCGGTGGTGTTGCCACCCGAGCCTGCTTTCTACCTGAAACCAGACAGTGTCCATGATATGGTGCGCTTTGTCGTGGGGAGGATTCTGGTGGCCCTGGGAATTGACGAGACCCTGGATGAGAAGTACCAGTACCAGGGACCAGGTGAGTAGCGGTGGCTGACCACCTGAGTCAGGACAATTTTCAAGGGGATGTCAAGCGGCGTTACGTGTCCGACCTGTTCTCCCGCATCGCACCCCGGTACGACCTGATGAACACCGTGATGACCGGGGGAATGCACCATCGCTGGCGCAGCGTGGCGGTGAAGGCGGCCACTCGCGATCTGGAGGGAGCAGCGCTGGACGTAGCTACGGGCACGGGAGACCTTGCCTTCACCCTGGCACGGGCACAAGGTATAAGTAGCGTGATAGGGCTTGACCTCCTTCCCGAGATGGTCGTTCGCGCCCGCTCCAAGTCCCACCACAGAGCAACTGGATATGACATTCAGTTCATGGTGGGAGACGCCCTCTCGCTACCTTTCCCCGACAACACCTTCGCCTGCATCACCTCGGGCTGGGGACTGCGCAATATGCCGGACTTGCGGCGCTCCTTGGAGGAAATGACACGGGTGGTCAGGCCCGGCGGGAGGGTGGTGGCCCTGGAGTCGCTGCCCGTCCAGGGAGGTCTCTTTCAATACCCCTTCCGCCTATTCTTCC
>JAGWBG010000154.1 GCA_021296015.1 Dehalococcoidia bacterium
GAACGCACAGTATCCGCTGAAGTTGGGCTTTCGTCTTGATGAATTCAGTCGGCCAGCCCAGAGCATCTGCCACCGCCGATCCGAGCAGGACGCCTGCAATCTTATCCCTAAGAACGTCATAAGATTCAGTCTCCAACGTAGCAGCGCTACTTTGACCTATACCATCTTGTTGGTGCATCGGCTCCCACCTCCTGTGGACTATGCATTCCCTCTGAAACGATACGGGTCGACTTGGAAGTTAAATGTCTCGTCGACTCCATTCCCATTGGGAAGTCGAACATGACGAGTCATCTGGATAGCCTCGTCCCTCGAACCTTCACTATGAAAATAAAGTTTGGGCAGGAACTCGCCAATGGGAACGCAATCCGGCACTATAATCTCCACGGAATATGGAGTAGGGAAGTTCGTAGTCGGATTGTCGAATAATGAGTCGAATGCGGTAGATGGGCACTTTTCGCTTAACCCGCTAAGGGTGAGCGAATTTGAGGAACTGCAACTCGGTGAGAGCAGCGTCCCTTTGCGCCAGATCAGTCGAGGCTGTAGAGTGATCAGAACCTTCTTGTCGGGTTCGTGTCTGGACATACCCCATGGACACACCAGCGAACAACAGATATAGTCTTTCATCTCCTCAGCCTTACCCAAGGCACCCCAGCTATTCATCTCATACTGGATAGAGAGAGAGTCCATCTTGGAGCGGCTTAGTAACCCGTGGCGAAACACAGACTCCAGTTGGTTAATCCAGCTTAAGTGCCATAGTCGAACGATGGAACGACGCCGAACATTGCGCTCCAGTTGCTGCGCATCTGGGGCCGGTACAAACTTGGACATGGTTGAGTCCTGCGGCCAGTAGTTCGGAAAATAAACCAATGGCTGGATTTGGAATTGTAGCACGTAGCCCCACGGATTTTCTATAGCATAGCACAATTGGAGGGAAGTGCAAGACTCTACTCAGCAGCTTCCATCGTAAGCGGAACAACGAGGAATCTAAAAAGCCTCGCGACCGAGACGAGGACGCAGACAAGGACTTTAGACCCCTCGCTGTCGCTTGAGGTGACAACTAAAGGCCTCTACCGGGAGTCATCTCCAAAAGATGGTCTTTGGGACGCCACTGATGTATCATATACCCATCGGCCCGGGTGCTTTCAAAAGTTCCCTCTCCTCTTCGTGCCTGCCTGTAGCAGACAGGGGAGAGGGTTAGGGCAAGCTATCGTAGCAATCGAAAGACCGGTTAATTATGTCAATTAGAGACTACGGCTTCTCAAGACGGGATATACGGGGCGGTTCCGGCACCGGAGATGACGTCGCAAGCGAGCACTTCGACGAAATGATAGGCAGTGTCGAGCTTTACATGTACCGCCATCCCGGCAGAAAAATCAAGGGTTATGGAGCCTTGAAGCTACAGATAGAAGCTGCCGGCTGCGAAGTTATCCACATCACCGACGCGCCGGCGCCCGTGGGTCAGAAGTACGAGACGATAAGAATTACCAACAAGGGAGACCAGATACCCGTCCCGCTTCTGAGACGCGCCCACAGTTGGGCACATCAGCGTAACCTTCTACACATGTTCTACAAGAAGGGCTAGAGCTGCCTAATACTTGGATACGTTAATCTCCTCCATCCGGCCGGTGACCATGTAGACCACCCGCTCGGCGACATTGGTGGCCCGGTCGGCGATGCGCTCCAGGTCGTGGGCAACCCACAGCAGGTAAGTGGCCCGCTGGATGGTGGAGGGGTCCTGAATCATGAACAGCAGTAGCTCCCGGTAAATCTGGTCATAAAGGGCATCTACGTCATCATCATCTTTGCAGACCTGAAGGGCAGTGAGGGTATCCCTGTTCACCATGGCATCGAGGCTCCGTCGCAGCATGGACGTGGCCTTCTCAGCCATCCGGGGTATGTCTATAAGGGGCTTGAGGAGAGGTTCATCGCCCATCAGCACGTTAATCCTGGCGATGCCTTCGGCGTAATCGCCCATGCGCTCCAACTCAACGGTGATGTGCAGTATGCTAATCAGTATACGCAGGTCCCCAGCCATTGGCTGCTGGGTAGCAATCAGGTCTATACAATGCTCCTCGATGTCGAAGCGCTTTCTATCAATGTAGTCGTCTTCGCGAATCACTTGCTCTGCGGCCTCCAGGTCGCGCCGCGTGAGCGAATCCAGGGCCCTGGCTATAGACTTCTCCACCATACCGCCCATCATCAGTACCTCGTCCTGGAGCATCCGTAGCTGACGGTCTAACCCTGACCTCACTCTCACATTGACCTCCCCTTGGGTTGAAGCATGATATGGCTTTCTTTAGCCGAATCGCCCCGTTATATAGGCCTCCGTACGCTCATCCGTGGGATTGGTGAATATCTGGCGAGTGTTGCTATGCTCCACAAGAAACCCCGCCCTATCGGCCCCCGCGGTGAGAAAAGCGGTCTCATCCGACACTCTTGCAGCCTGCTGCATGTTGTGTGTCACTATTATAATCGTATAGCTTCGGGAAAGCGAGCGAATCAGGTCCTCTATGGCCAGGGAAGCGATGGGGTCTAAAGCGGAGCAAGGCTCGTCCATGAGGATTACCTCGGGGTTCACCGCCAAGGCCCGTGCTATGCACAACCTCTGCTGCTGGCCACCGGAAAGGGTAAGGCCGCTCTTCTTCAGCCGGTCCTTCACTTCATCCCATAGTGCGGCCTGGCGGAGGGACTCCTCTACCAATTCATCCAGGTTGCCATGGTAGCCGTTGATTCGAGGCCCGAAGGCCACGTTGTCGTACACCGATTTGGGGAATGGGTTAGGGCGTTGGAACACCATCCCGATGAGATACCGTATCTCCGTGGCGTCCACGCCCGGTGCATACAGGTCCAGGTCATTGAAAAGCACCTTGCCTTCCACCCGGGCATCGGGGATCAGGTCGTTCATACGGTTGAAGCAGCGCAGCAAGGTACTTTTGCCACAGCCCGAAGGCCCTATGATGGCCGTCACCCGGTTATCCGGGATGCTCAAGTTAATTTCCTTCAGGGCAATAGTCCCCCCATATCTTACGTTAAGTCCTACGGTCTTGAGCTTTATTGACGCTGACCCGACGTCGGGAGTGGGTTGTTCCTCCGGTGCGCGGGATCCCTGAGGCTCCGGGCGGCCTAAAGCAATTCTGATGCGTCTCTCCAATATTCTACCTTTCTGCCCTATTCCGGAATTTGTTGCGTAAGTGAATCGCCCGCGTGTTCATGGTCAGCAACACCACCGGCAATATAATAATACCAGTATCGGCAGTCCCACAAGACTCCTTCCGGGGTGTGGGAAGTACAAGACTTTACATTCCGCCACAGTCTGCACCCGTCATTCCGCTCCACTCTCACTCGTCATCCTGGCGCCTTTTCCGTCATTCTGGCTTTCGCCAGAATCCGGAGGTAGGGAGTAGATTCCGGCCTTGAGCCGGAATGACGACTGGGGCTGGAGCGACACGCCCGCCAGGGCACAGGCGAACAAGGAGGCTTGCATCGAAGCAACCCCTGCCTGATAATGCAGGTGTCAACCTGTGCCAAGAAATACCTGTTTCAGGGAGGAATGATGCGGTTCGGAGTCGCCGTGAATAACCTGGGCGGTGTTACCCAATCGGACCTTCTGGTCAGCTTGGCCCAGAGGGTGGAGGCTCTGGAGTACGACTCTCTGTGGGTCAGTGACCACGTGGTTATGCCGGTGGAGATTGAGTCTCGATACCCCTATAACTCCAGGGGAGTGCTCGGCATCAGCTCAGATGAGAACGTACTGGAACCCTTCACCACCCTTACTTTTCTAGCGGCGTCCACCCGGAGATTGCGACTGGGGATTAGCGTACTTGTACTCCCTTATCGTCACCCCGTGCTGAACGCCAAAATGGTGGCAACACTGGACATCCTCTCAGACGGAAGGACTATCCTGGGGGCAGGCGTGGGGTGGATGAAAGAGGAGTTTGACGCCCTGGATGCCGACTACCTGCACCGCGGACAGGTCACCGATGAGCATATAAAGATATTCAAGGCCCTCTGCACCCAGGATGCCCCCAGCTTCCAGGGCAAGCATTATCAGGTGAATGGAATCAAGTTTTTGCCCAAGCCCGTACAGAAGCCCCATCCACCCGTATGGGTAGGGGGCTTTACTCCCAGGGCTGTGCACCGGGCCGCAACTCTGGGTGATGGATGGCACGTCGTCAGGATGAGGCCCCATGAGGTCGCACGGGGACGAGACGTGGTGCATCAGGTACGGAGCGAACACGGTCTCAAAAGAGATGGATTCCAGATATCCATCAGGACCACGGCAGAGGTGACTGATACGCCCCTGGGAGATGGGCGGACACCACTGACGGGAACCCCAGAGCAAATACTGGATGACGTGAGAAGATACCAGGAAGCAGGAGTGGAACACGTGATTCTGGGACCCAGGGGCAGCGGCTACGAGGAGGCGGTGCGTACTGTGGAGAGGTTTGCTAACGACGTGATACCGAAGGTGTGATTGTTGCCGGAGTCGGATCACGTATTACGGTGGGGTACTGGGGCCTTAACGGGTGTTCATGCCCACAAAATCGAAGAGGAAGGTAAAACGCCCCATCCTTCCCCTGATGTCGTGGTAGGACTTCTCGGACCTGAGCAGCTGACAACCGGCGTTCCAGGCCCAGTCGGAGTTCTTCATTAGTGTGTAGGCAAGCCGGGGAAACCATACCCCTATCCTGGTCAGGGTACGGGCGATGTGCAGCTC
>JAGWBG010000155.1:0-4705 GCA_021296015.1 Dehalococcoidia bacterium
TCCAGGGGCGCCGATGAGGTTGAGTCCTACCTTAATACCGTTGATTTCAATGATAAGGAGGGGTTGGGGCTTTTCTTCGAGGTGTTGCGGGGTTCGGACAACTCCACGGCGAGAACGGTTGTGGCCGCCCTGGACGACTCCATGCTGAGCAGGCTGCTCAGGTCCGTACCGACTCACCTCTACAATTCCTTGACCACCGCCAGGGTCCTGGAGTTCTTGAATATAACGCCGGACTCATCGCCCGACGAACTGGCCCTGGGCATCAAGGAGATGACAGCCTACCCGTCGGGCAACTTCCGCATAGACGAGCCTTTCCTGGATGAGATGTACCGGGTAGTGGCAGGCAGAAGCCGGATGGCGCCCCGGGAGACTCTCGACGTTGTTGCCCGCTCGCCCTTCCCCATGGAGCGTTTCATAGGTCTCCATCCGGCAGCATCGGTAGACCTGCTGTCCACCAACATAGAGACCACGTCGGAGATAGTGAAGCGCAGCGACTCCGTCACCTTCCACCCCGCCCGGTTCGTGTACCGCCTTGTTCACGCCGACCCCGAGTTTGCCGCACTGCTGGTGGAGCACCTGGACGCGTCAAATGAGGATGGTCTGGTGATTGAAGCCCTGGCCCATTTCGCCTACGACGCCGACCGGGTAGAGGCCGTCCCTGAACTCCCAATCTCACTGGAAAGGGACGGCAGGTTCCTGAAGAAGCTCCTGGAAGACAAGGGTGTGGAGTGGCTGGAGGGCAGGATTGGGAAGGCAGTGGCACTATATGAGCAGCGCGTCAATGGGAACGCGGTCTCCGACGACTTTCTTGTGGCCTATGAGAGAACCCTCAGGGCGGCGGCGTCCCGGCTGGAGGATATGGAGGCAGGTCGCACCCTGGAGGGTGTGATTGACCGGGTGTTCAGGTAATGGCAGGTGACGGCCTACAACCCCTGCCAGTAGCGCCTGCCCTGCACCACAATCACTCTGCCAAAATGCTCCTCCGGCTTGAAGTGACCAGCAGCCACAATGAAGCCCTCACGCTCGAACCGCTCCAGCATGGCCTCCCGGCTCCTCAGACCCAGTTCCACGTCCAAGTCTGCCCTGGAGGACCATCCGGGCTCCTTTACCTGGACTTTGCTATGAAGCACGTCGCCAACCACGGCGCCCATCTGTCCCTGGGAGCTAATGATTACGTTGACGTGTCCCGGCGTATGGCCGGGGGTTGGCACGGTGCTAATCTCCGGCGTGATGGTGTGCTCTCCCTCAATCAGGTCCATAACCCCAAGCCCCTCGAGGGGAACAACGCTGTCTCTCACGTATGGGGCCGTCTCAAGCACCGAGGGGACGGTGAAGTGCTCCCAGTCGGCTCTGGGAACCAGGTATCTGGCCTTGGGGAAAGTCGCTCCGGCCTTTCCACCCTCGTAGGTCAGGTTCCAACCCACGTGGTCGTGGTGCAAGTGTGTATGAACGACGATGCTCACGTCATCGGGATTAATGCCCTGGAGCCTGAGTTGGTTCAGCAGGTCGCCTCGCCGGTTGCCCCTGGTCGGATGTGGCCCCGGTCCCATGCCGGTGTCTACCAGCACCACCTGGCCCTGGGAGCGGAGTGCGAAGCACCCATAGTAAAGCTGAAGACGCCCGTTCTCCAGATGGTCCGACTTGTAAGGCTCCCAGGCATCCGAAGGGACGTTGGGAAAGAACTCTGTGGGGTCATAAGAGGGTGGGACCATGTCAATAAAGGCCAGCGCCTCCACGTTGCCAATAGAAACCCGGTCTGTCATGGCCTCACTCATCCTCCTTGGGAGCCCTCTTTTAGCCCCTAGCTTAATATTGAACCAGAGTGAAGACGTCGTAGCCCTGTAGAAGGCTCCGTCCTTCCAGCCCGGTGAGCTCTATCACCATAGCCAGGCTTTCCACACGTCCTCCCGCCTGCTCTACCAGTTGAACTGCGGCTGCCAGCGTGCCGCCGGTCGCCAGCAAGTCGTCCACTACCACTACCCTCTGGCCGGGCGAGATGCCGTCCTTGTGCATTTCAACCACGTTGGTGCCGTACTCCAGGGAGTATCCCACCCCCATAGTCTCGGCGGGAAGCTTCCCCTCTTTTCGGACCGGGACCAAGGGTTTACCCAGCGCATAGGCAAGGGGAGTCCCGAACAGGAATCCCCGGGCCTCTATCGCCACAATCACGTCCACGGGAATGTCAGCGTACCGCTCCACAAAACAGTCAACGGCATACTTGAAGGCGACAGGGGTTTGCAGTAAGGGCGTTATGTCCCTGAACAGAATCCCGGGAGTGGGGAAGTCCGGTATGTCTCGGATGTAGGATTTCAGGTCTATCTCTGTCTCTCCATATTTCGGAGCAGCCATAGTACATCTACCTTTGGCTGAGGTTCAAATTTTTACGATTCCCAGTGTAGTGGAGACAGCCAGCCCGGTCAAGCACGGCTTCCTGTTTCTGCAAAGCCTGTCAATCCGCGGCTGTAGGCAGCATCTCGCTGGCGGCGGCTGGGACCCTTGTATAACTTGTGACGAAAGCTCCATGTTCCTGCCTACGGTAGGCCAGTAATCTGAGATCCTCCCATAAAAGAGCGGCACGAATAGCAACGGCTTTAGACCCCTCGTCCGCCGCAGGCGGGCGATGAGGCGTATGGGACGACATCAGAGTTATGCAGAGGTCTCCTTGACAGGTCTCGGATGCGTCGTGGTGTGGGAAGGCCGGGATGGTGATGAAATGGGATATTCCACCGAGAGGGGGTAGTGGCAGGGATTTGAGGAAGGCCCGCGCTTGAGTCCGGGGTTGCCGGGTCCCTTTACCCGAAGTAGCTGGCGTTCTTGGCGATATAGGAATGCCATTTCATGGGAACGGAGTATTCATAGAATATGGCAGTCACAGGGCAGACGGGCTCACAAGCGCCGCAGTCAATACATTCGGCGGGGTCAATGTAGTACATGTCGTCTGCTTCAGAACTATGGATGCAGTCCACAGGACAAACGTCAGTGCATCCACCATCTTTAACTCCAATGCAGGGCTCAGTGATTATGAACGTCATCGCCAGCCGGTACTTCCTAAGTACGTATAGCCCGTCGAATCGGGGGAGACGCTACTATTCTGGGGCCTACCCCATCAACCTGTCAAGAGATATTGTTTGATGTATTATATCAAAGCATTTGTGTCCGCAATAGCCGGTATTAGACGTCTATTCGTCGAAGTGGGGGACCAACACGTTTGGCACCGCCCCAGCAGACCGGGCCTCGGCAGGCAAGGACTTCTCCCAGTCGGGAATCAGCACGCGGGAGGTGGATTCCAGGGTCATTATAACCAGCACTCCGCCAAAGCTGAAGAGCATAGACAGGGCAAGGATTGCACTGTATGAGTTAGTTACATAGAGGACGAGACCCGCCAACCCGGTGGCCGTGGCGTGGCCCGTGAGAGCGCCCATCGTCTGGAATCCGTAGCAGGTGGCTATGGGGCCAGATCCGAAGTACTGGCGGTTCACCACCAGGTAGGCAGACATTTCTCCTCCAAACCCTACGCCGAAGACCATGGCGAAGAGATAGAACATCCATATATCCTGTGCCCAGAACAAGACCAGCACGGTAATGCCCTGCAGGAACAGGGCCGTAGCCATCACAGGCTTGCCCCCAAAACGCTCCGCCAACACGGGAGTTACGAAGCGGCTGGCAATGCTGCAGATGGAGATAATGCTGAGAATCAGCAAGGCGGCAACGTAGGAAACTCCCCGGTCGTAGGCTATGTAGGTCGCATAGATGAGCACAATGCCATGCCCGGCGCATCCCAGACCGTGAATAATGGGGAGATTCCAGAAGGCCCTCGTACGACGCATGTGTTGGTTGAACGCTTTAATCCGAAGCTTCTCCAGTGCCTTGCTCATGACGGCTTCAGGGGGGTCGCTAGGAGAAGTCCCATAGGGCTTGAGGCCCACGTCGGCAGGGCGATTGCGCAACACCAAGGTTAGCAAGAGTAATATAGCACCACCCGCAGCCCCGAAGACCCAGAAGGTGGCCTGCCAGCCTATATTGGCTATGAGATACCCCATGAGGGGAGCCAGTACGGCAGTTCCGACGCCCCCGGCGGCCCACAATATTCCAACTCCCACGCCCAGACGCCGCCGAAACCAGCCGCTCACCGTTGCCATCATCGGCACTATGCAGATGGACTGGGTTAGAGCAAGCAAAAAGCCGAAGGTGAGAAAAAACTGCCAGGGCTGGCTAATCGTCCCCACGAATATCATGCTGCCACCAAACAGCAGGCTGCCCAACAACAACATCTTGCGTGCCCCGTACTGGTCCCCCAGCCAGCCGGTCATGGGAGCGATCATAGCACCGACCAAGTAGTACATCATCAAGGCCGCTCCTATGGTGACCATGCTCCAGCCGAAGTCTCCCTCGGGGTCGCTCAGTGGGATTACCACAACGCCAACAGCCATGCCTATGGAGTTGCCGATTATCTGGACCAACGCCAGTATGACTACAATCGCCCAGGCGAAATGTATTCCTCCGGGCAGCCTGACTGTATTCAAGTCAGACTTCGGTTTCAAGAGAAAGGCCAAGTGTCACATCCTTATGGAACGGGATTGGCGGGCAGGACCGGGATGGCTGATGAGGGCACAACAAATGCAGCCCACGGGGGAATGCAGGTCGGAGTTCAGTGGAGCGGGCACGCTTTGAGCAGAGCACCTCCCCACCAAGTGTCGGCGGAGCT
>JAGWBG010000155.1:4724-5424 GCA_021296015.1 Dehalococcoidia bacterium
CGCCGTTGGCGGTTTCTCCTAGCGGCCCATCTGAATCGGCCTGCGAGGGGCTGGGACCCACCCCGACGGCAGCGCCAAGAGCGAACACTCCTTCCTGAGAGTCCGCGTCCACGGAAACCGCCCACGCTCCGAAGAAGATGGTAAGCACAATCATGATCACCAGGACTATCAGGAATGTGAGGGGCATTCCCTTTATTCGCAGGTCTAGCAGCATTTCCGCATACTCACCGGAGTCTATTGCTTGTCTAGATATTCTGAGCGGGAAGCCATCATATTGTCAAGGGATATTATATGATATACTGTATTACCAGAATTAGTACAAGAAGGACCGGTATGGAGATTCGAGAGCTTATCAGCTTTTATCACGTCGCCCGCCTGCGAAGCGTGTCCAAGGCTGCCGAATATCTGGAGATAGGCCAACCGACCGTGTCCACTCACCTGCAAAAGATAGAGAGAGAGTTCGGCGTTACGTTATTCGACCGCATAAAAAGGCCCATCCAGCTGACATCCGACGGGACGATATTTTACGATTTGGCCGGGCCTATAGTTGAGAGGATAGCCGAGGGGGTAGAGACCATCAAAATGCAGATGGCCTACCCGGAGCATCGAGGTACCTATGCAATTGGACCTTACCCGGACTTGGTGCTACATCAGCTAGCTCCCATAGTGAAAGACTTCAGGACCAACAACCCACGGGTCC
>JAGWBG010000156.1 GCA_021296015.1 Dehalococcoidia bacterium
CTCGCTCACGGAAGATGAGGAAAGCCATCGGTATTGAGGAGACGAGGATGAGGACCAACGCGGGTACGGCTGCTAGGGCTAAGAAAGCCTCCGAGGCCGCTGACCAGATGGACGTAGCCAGAGTCTCGAAGCCAATCGGACCCATAATCAGGGTAGCAGGCAGCTCTTTCATGGCGAGGAGGAATACCAGGGCGGCGCCTGCCAGTATGCCGGGGCGCACCAGGGGAAAGGTAACGGTGGCAAAGGCATGAAATGGTTTCCTCCCCAGCCCGCGTGCCGCCTCCTCCATCCTGGGGTTGACCTGTAGCAGGGATGCTCGTATGCTGCCCATAGCCGTAGGCAGGAAAAGGACGACGTAGGCAAATATCAGCAATCCCAAGGTCTGGTAGAGTGGCGTGGCATAGTTCGCGCCGAAGAATACCAGGGCCAGGGCAACGGCTATCCCCGGTAACGCGAACCCCACGTAGGAGATGCGCTCCAGCAGGGTACTGACCTTGCCCGGATATCTAACCGTCAGGATGGCCACCGGCAGGGCGGCTATCACGGCGGCCAGCGCGGCCAGACCCGATACGTACAGAGAGTTCCACGTAGCGCTCCCCAAGAAATGGAGCGTTTCCCCGGCAGAGACGCCGCGAGCGACCCAGTATCCCAGGATGGACATGGGCATTGCTAGGGAAAAGGCAACAATGGCGGTACAGAAGGCCAGGGCGGGCCAGCGCCAGCGCCCCAGTCTGACCAGATCCGGCACGCGTGCAACTCCAATCCCGCTGCGATAGTACCGGGAGCGGCCGCGGGTCATGGCCTCCACAACCAGGATTGTCAGAGCCAGTGCGACCAGTACCAGTGAAAGAATTGCTGCTATGTTCCGGTTGAAGGCCGAGTCGTACTGGATATATATAGCCCAGGTGAAGGTCTCATAGCGCAGAAGGGAGACCGCCCCAAAATCGCTGAGGGTATAGAGGGCCACCAGGAGGGAGCCGGCGGCGATTGCGGGGCGCAGTGTTGGGAGGGTAACGCTCCAGAAGGTCTTCCAAGGGCCGTGCCCCAGGCCGCTGGAGGTCTCTTCTAAGGCCGGGTCAAGACGCCAAATAGCGCCCCGGACGGTGAGCAACACGTATGGGTAGCTGAGGAGTACGAGGGTCAACATCGCTCCCGGAAAGCCGTATATCTCCGGCAGCCGCTCCACGCCGAAAGGCCCTTCCAGCAGCTGTTGGAGCATTCCCCGAGGCCCCAGGGCTACGACGACTAGGAAGCCTGCAATGTAGCTCGGAATGACCAAGGGCAGAAAGGTGAGTACCGCCCATATCCTCTTCATCGGCAGGTCGGTGCGGACGGTAAGCCATGCCAGCGGTACGGCGATGGCAACGGAACCGGCCGTCACGGCCAGTACCAAGTATATCGAACGAAGCAGGATTTCCAGCGTCCGGGAGCGGAATAGCAAGCCAGGTACTTCGTCGCCCGCGTCGAAGGCCCTCAGGGCCAGATAGGCGATGGGAAGGACCATCCCCGCCCCCACCACACCGGCGGGAATCCACACAATGGCCGGGGGCCGGTGCGGCCTGTCGAGCCAACCCAGGGGATGAAGGAGGGACCTAGTCACTGATTTCAGGATACCCGAGTCAGCCGGGTGCATGGCTAAGGGAGCACTCCGGGGTTCTGAGCAAAAAACATGTCCGCAGGAAAATGGTTCCCCTCCTCCAAAAGGGTAGACGCTGCCTGCGGGGTCCCAGCATAGTTCACGGGGACCTCAATACCAGTGGAGTCACTGAACTGCTGAATGATTGGGCCAACCAGGGACTCACCGCTCCCGTCATATATGATGAGACTCCCCGCGGGCTTCCGCACATCTATTACCCTGGGCGCGGCCGTGGGCGTAGTTGTTGGCATTGGGCCTTCTCCCGCCTCCAATTATCATACACAAGAATATTACTATGTCAATACTTAGTTATAATTTAAGATTAAGCAAATAAAATTACATAATCTGATATGAGTACCTCAAAATTATAGTCAAGGGCTCCTATAGGAATGGATCTTAGAAGTATTGCCAGAATGTGGCCTTCGGGCAGGTGACCTTCGGTCTTCGTATTCAGATAAGGTGTCCAAGTTCTGGGTGAGGTTGTTCCAATTGCGAACTGCTTCCGGGCTGCAGGTGGCGGGGCTCAGTCCCGCTCTACATCAGGGGGTATTGACGCTAGTAATTTTTCAATAATTCGAGCGCCCCTCATGTCAGCGGCGTAGCTGTATGCCCGCCCTCTCCCGGTCAAAGCACCCGATGGTCAAGTCCTCCCGTTCCTGGCGGAGCATGTCCTTCCTTATTCGAAAGCTGGGTGTCCTGGGCATGTCGTCTCGGAACTCCACGTAGCGCGGCACCTTGAAGTGGGCTAGACGCTCGGCGCACCAGTAGATAACTTCCTCGGGTGACAGGTCCACCAGACCACCTTGCGGTTCATGGCCGGTCTCCTGAGTAGGCTCGAAGGGCCTGTTCACTACGTAGGCCTTGACTTCCTCCTCGCCCAAGTCGGAGGGGACGGCAATGACGGCGCAGTCCAGGACTCCGGGATGCCGCTTTATAACATCCTCTACCTCCTGGGAGGAGATATTTTCTCCACGCCTTCGGACCACGTCCTTCTTACGGTCTACGAAGTAGAGATAGCCATCCTCGTCCATCCAGCCCAGGTCTCCAGTGTGGAGCCAGCCGTCTTTCAAGGACTCCCTGGTGCGCTCCGGGTTGCGCCAGTAGCCGGGCATTACGGCCGGGTTTCTTATGGTAATCTCCCCAACCTGACCATGTGGTAGATGGCTTCCGTCCTCTCCTGTGCTGCGCATCTCGTTGCGGAATCTGGAATCTGGATGCCAGCGTGGTTGCCCGGAGGAGCCTCTCCTGTGGGGCAACCCCAAGCGTTCGATGGTCCCGTAGCAGGTCTCGGTCATGCCGAAGCCAAGCTGTACAGTGGCCCCGAACCGTTCCTCGAATTCGGCCAGCACCTCGGGTCCGAGAGCCGGAGAGCCGTAGAAGACCCGCACCGAGTTATCCCGGTCGTTTTCTGCCGGAGGCTGCTTTAGCAGGACTGGCATCATCATTCCGATGAAGTTGACCACCGTTGCCCTGGATTCCCTGACCTGGTCCCAGAAGCGGGAGGCGCTGAAGCGGTCCTCCAGGATGAGGCTGGCCCCAGCAGCGAGGGAACCCATTGTGGAGTAGTATTGGGCATTGGCGTGAAAGTAGGGCAGGCGTGTGATAAAGCGGTCGTCAGGGGTGGCCTCGGTCCATGTGGCGAACCCCTGACCTGCGGCCACGTACATCTCATGGGTTATCATTACACCCTTGGGGTTTCCTGTGGTGCCCGAGGTGTACACCAGCATAGAGAGGTCGTTGGGCTTTACGTCGGGCCACGTTTGCGAAGGAGCAGGGGACGCTTCCCTCAGCATTGTCCAGAAGTCTTTCCATCCGGGGTGTGCCTCACCACCATCTTTGACCACCAGTGAATCCTGAAGGGAAGGACACATCCGGGCCGCCTCTTGGGCTACGTCCATAAGGGTGTGGTGGCTCACGAGGGCCTTGGCCTCGGAGTCGTTGAGAATAAAGGCCATCTCTGACTGCTTGTAGGCCGTGTTGATGCGCACACAAACAGCGCCCAAACGGGCAAGACCCATCCAAATAAAGGGGAACTCCCTGCCATTTGGAAGAAAAGTGCATACCCTGTCCCCGTGCTTCACTCCAAGCTCATGGAAAAGGTTGGCGGCCTTCAACGTGTAGGACAGGAACTCCTCATAGGTCACCTGGTAATTTTGATAACACAGGTATACCTTATGAGGGCTTTGGGACACTACCCTGTCCAACATTTCCCCAAGGGTCATGGACCAGGGAGGGCGTTTCGTATCATCCGGTACGGTGATACCGCTCATGTCAGCCTCCTTTCTTCCTGCTCCCGAAGCTCAACCCTGCGAATCTTTCCACTGATCGTCTTGGGAAGCTCTGAGACATACTCAATCACCCTTGGGTATTTGAAGGGAGCGGTGACACTACGAACGTGTTCCTGGATACTCCGGGTTAGCTCCTCCGATGGCACGTAGCCTGGAGCGAGGATTATGAAAGCCTTGACGATACTGCCGCGCATCTCATCGGGGCTGGCCACCACCGCCGACTCGGCCACTGCCGGATGCTCTACCAGGGCGCTTTCTACTTCAAAGGGGCCAATGCGGTATCCTGCTGAGATGATAACGTCGTCCGCCCGGCCCACGAACCAGAAATAGTCCTCCTGGTCCTTGTATGCCTTGTCACCTGTGAAATACCAGTTCCCACGGAAAGAGCTTTCCATGGCTTCCGGGTCCTTCCAGTACTCCTTGAGCAGTCCCACGGGCCGCTGGGGCTTGATGGAGACGGCTATCTGCCCCTCCTCATGTGGAGGAAGCTCGTTGCCGTCATCATCCACGATAGCAACGTGGAAGCCCGGCGCTGGCTTGCCCATAGACCCCGGCCTGATGTCCATGCACCGGTAGTTAGCCACCAGAAGGGCTGTTTCGGTCTGGCCGTACCCGTCGTAAATCCTCAGACCGGTGCCGTCCTCCCATGCCCTCATCACCTCGGGGTTCAGTGGCTCACCAGCCCCGGTGCAGTGGCGTAGATCGCTCAGGTCTTAGCTCTTC
Organism: Dehalococcoidia bacterium; assembly: GCA_021296015.1. Lineage (GTDB taxonomy): Bacteria > Chloroflexota > Dehalococcoidia > Lucifugimonadales > JAGWBF01 > JAGWBG01. The sequence goes on from JAGWBG010000156.1 coordinate 4,648, forward strand.
AGGTCTTCCAGAACATTCTTGCGGTTGGCGGTA
>JAGWBG010000157.1 GCA_021296015.1 Dehalococcoidia bacterium
AATTTGCCAGCATCGGCTTGTCACCGAGAAGTTTGGAATTGAAAAAATTGCCCTTGTCACCGGCTGGTCTATGGGCGCTCAGCAAACATTCCATTGGGGAGCCATCTTCCCGGACATGGTGGAGCGTATACTTCCCTGGTGTGGGTCGGCTAGGACTTCGCACCACAACTACGTTTTCCTGGAAGGTGTAAAGGCGGCACTCACCGCCGATGATGCCTGGATGGGTGGATGGTACGAGAAGCCACCATTGAAGGGCTTACGGGCAATGGGGAGAGTCTATGCCGGATGGGCCGTTTCTCAGGCTTTCTACCGTGAGGAGGTCTACCTGAAGATTGGCTACTCCTCACTTGAAGACTATCTGGTTGCCTTTTGGGAAGGCCGTCGCCTGGACCAGGACGCTAACGATTTGCTGGCTATGCTCTGGTCCTGGCAGAACGCCGACATTAGCGCCAATCCGAAATACAACGGCGATTTCGAGAAGGCGCTCAATGCCATTAAAGCCAGAGCTATAGTCATGCCATGCAAGACGGACCTCTATTTCCCGCCGGAGGACAGCGAGTACGAGGTCAAGCACATGCCAAACGCGGAGCTACGGCCCATGCAGTCAATATGGGGGCACTTGGCGGGCGGCCCGGGCTTCAACCCGCAGGATACCCGATTCCTGGACGGTGCAATCAGGGAGTTACTGGCAACGTAAACACAGGCGGCGCGAGAAGCAACCATTACCAATATACTTAAGGAGGTGTCCCGATGATATACGAGCTACGCAGCTACGACGCAATGCCCGGCAAACTCCCGGCCCTTGTCAATCGCTTTGGAACATACAACATGGACCTCTTCGCCAAGTACGGAATCGAGATGGTCGGGTTCTGGACCGATGAAATTGGAACCAGCAACCAACTCACCTATATGCTGAAGTTCGACAGTATGGGTGATAGAGAAGGGAAATGGAGTTCCTGCATGGCAGATGCCGATTGGCGGGAATACCTGCGGGAGGAAATGGAGCGGGACGGACTCTATGTGGACAGGGCTCGCAACACGTTTATGCGCCTCACCCATTACTCGCCTGAGCCCTGCGTATCTACGACGCTATGCCTGGCAAACTTCCCGACCTGCACAACCGGTTTGCCAATCACACTACCCGTCTGTTCAAGAAACATGGCATGGAGGTGATAGGCTACTGGACCGATGACGTAGGCCTCACCAACCGTTTGGTGTATATGCTAGGCTACTCCAGCCTTGGAGACAGGGAGAAGGTCTGGGCGTCCTTTGGTGGGGATGAAGAGTGGCAGAAGGCACGAGCGGAGTCGGAGGTGAACGGCCCACTGGTCCGTAAGAACTATAGCACAATCCTCCGTCCCACCTCCTACTCTCCAAGAGGGTAATCCCGTACTTTTCCCGGCGGCTTATACATCAATGGAGGTATCTGATGCCAGAACCCTTTGAGCTTTCGGTAGCAGAGTCGGCAAGTAGTATCCGCCGCCGGGAACTGTCGTCGGTGGAGTTGGTCGAGTCCCTGTTAAACCGAATTGACGCACTGGAACCCAAACTGAAGGCTTGGGTGTACCTAGACCGGGAGTCGGTGCTTTCCGAGGCCCAAGAAAAGCAGTCTGCACTGGATTCTGGCATTGAACTCGGCCCGTTACATGGAGTGCCCATAGGGTTAAAGGACATTTACCACAACGCCGGGATTCCCACCACGGCCTGCTCAAAGATTTATGCAGACTTTGTGCCCGACTACGACGCCACCACTGTAGCCTTGTTGAAGAGGGCGGGGGCCATCATGCTAGGCAAGACGGTAACTACCGAGTTCGCCTGCATGGACCCGTCTCGAACCATCAACCCCTGGAACCCTGTCCACACGCCCGGAGGTTCAAGTAGCGGGTCGGCGGTGGCGGTGGCCGCTCGGATGTGTTCCGGCGCTCTGGGGTCGCAGACAGTGGGCTCGGTGCTGCGCCCGGCGGCATACAACGGGATCGTCGGTTTCAAGCCCACCTTTGGCCGGGTCAGCCGGCATGGGGTGGTTCCCGTTAGCTGGTCCCTGGACACGGTGGGCTGGCTGGTACGCACCGTAGAGGACGCCGCGTTACTGTTGCAAGTCATGGTCGGGCCGGATCCCAAGGACCCGGTTGCATCTCGGGAGACTTCACCTAACTACCTTGAAGCACTGGTGGGTCCCACTGCATCACGCATCGGCCTCATACGACAGTTCTTCTATGACCACGCCGACGTTGAGACCCGGCGACACGTGGATGAAGTTGCGGAGAGATTGAGAGGAGCAGGAGCCACCATAGAAGAAGTCCCATTGCCCGACAGCATGGCCACTGCGTTTGACGACCAACAGACCATCATGGCGGTAGAGGGTGCGGCCTTTCATCAACCTATGTTCGAGCAACGTGCTGGAGACTACCAACCCAAGCTGCGTGAAATGATAGGCCGGGGGTTAGCCACGGACGCGGCCACCTACTCTCGTGCCCTTGAGCGGCGGCGACAGTTTATCACCGATATGGAGCTTCTGTCGGAGAGGGTAGATGTGTTGCTAAGCCCATCAACGCCAACTCCTCCCTTGGCCGACCTGACAAACACTGGCAACCCCCTGTTTCAGGGGCCTTGGACATCCTGCGGGTTACCCGCCATATCCATCCCTTCCGTCATAGCGGAATCGGGCCTCCCTCTGGGGGTCCAACTAATAGCTGCCCCCTTCGCCGAGGCCCGATTACTGGCGGCTGCTTCATGGAGCGAAGCAGCCCTTAACTTCCAATCGCTGCCACCCGTAGACTGATTTTATGTCAACTGCTACCGTTGGCGCGGAGCCGACGCAATTACACGAGCTGCCATGTCCGTGTCAATGCCACGAGGCCACTCCCTCATTAACGGGTCGCTAATTCGGATCGTCAGAGAGGGCCCCAGTTCCTTGATTTCCATGCGGATGACGTCGCCATCCTGCACAGCCCCAATTTGCTGGTGGTTACATCCTGTGGCAATCACGTCTCCCGGCTCCAGGGTAGTAATCTTGGAGAACTCTGAGATTAGCTCACGCACGGGATGGGCCATGTCGCTAGTGGGGAAGTCGTGTCGTGGGTCGTCATTATTCCACAGCCGTACCTGAAGGTCCATAGGCTCAGGAATCTCGTCGGCAGTTACCAGAGCCGGGCCCATCGGGGCAAAAGTATCGAAGGACTTGTTTTTGAACAGACTGACTCCTATCGGCCCCACCAGGCCGCGCGCTGACATGTCCATGAAATTGCAATACCCAAAGACGTAGGACAGTGCGTCCTCTTGGCTCACTTTAGTAGCCGTCTTACCAATCACAAGAGCTAGTTCCGGCTCGTGGTGAAACACGGAAACTTCTGTGACTGGGGGAAGCTCGCAAGTATCGCCGTCACCTATAATGGCAGAGGGCGACTTGATGAAAGCATCCAATAGCGCTGGCTCACGCTGGCCGAACTCCAGGTAGTTCACGGCAGCGCAGATTACCTTTGGCGGCCTGGGCACCGGGGGGCGAAATCTGACGCTGTCTAATGAAACACCGTCCTTCCCCTGAATCGCGGACTCAATCCTTAGCTTCAACTCGCCCCAACGGGCTATGAGTTCATCTATCATGTACTGTGGCCTGCGGAATTGCTGACCTTCAAAGGCGTCCGTTGCGTCCACGACCCGCTCGCCCTGTATCACGCCAAGACGGTAATCGTTGAACAGAACCAGCTTCATGTCCTGTACCTCCTGCTTTGCATCTCAGTTTTCCATGAGTGTAGTGTCGGGCCCTGGGGCTGTCAATCCCTGGGGTTGTATGGCTCAGAGGGAATGGATTCTGGTCGGGTATTGCGAAAGTATAGTACGGTGAATTATCATTCAATGACCATATAGCAGACCTACGGTCACAGGTTTGCGAAATCTGAAATATGGAGGTTAAGGTAATGGCTCAAAACTCCGGTCAAACATACAAACTGGTTGAGTTAGTCGGGTCTTCCCAAGAGGGTCTTCAGCAAGCCATCGAGAGCGCCATAGCCCGCGCAGGTCAAACCCTACATGTGCTGGACTGGTTTGAGGTAAGGGAGATCAGAGGAGCTATCCAGGCTGGCAAAGTGGGATGGTACCAGGTCAAGCTGGGCGTTGGTTTTCGTATAATGGACCCGGAAGACCTGCAGCGCGACTGAGAGATGCTTGGTGGCACTTGCCCCTAGAACCATATACACGTGACGGTGCTAGTAATGCCGGAAACAGGTCGAATCTTGTGGCGTATAGTGGCTGTGAGGTCCTCATCGCTATCGGTTTCCAGTTCCATCACGAAATATCGTAGGGGCCAAACACTTCACGGACCAACGCACCGGGAATAGCTTGCAATCGCTCAGCAACGGCCTCGGTTTTAGTGGGTTCAACCGTGATCAATACATACGCATTCTCTGCCATGATAATCTCATTTGTTCGTGCTTAACTCTGTCCGCTATCTGCCGTGTTAGTGTCTCGTAACTCCCTTTGGATACTGTGAGTCAGGTGTCTCAAGGTATCACCGTAGCGGCCAGCAAGCAGTCCGGCCAAATTCATGTAGACGCGTAAACCCAACTCCGTGTTCCGGGAGCATAGGCCCACCAGCTGGGATTTATCTAGTTTCAATTTCAGTTCAAGGCCGGACGGAGGTTTTATGTAAACGTCTTGTCAGGGAGAACGTGCTAGTCTAGGTGGCACGTTTCGTGCCGGAAAACACTCGGGTATTCCAGGGGTCTGTATGCACTGTAACATCGAATCCTGCCCCATCAAGGGCACTTATCCACAACGATTCCGGAAAGATGCCAAGGACGTGCCGGTCATGCTCCACACGGACTGTCCCGTCTGATTCGCGGAGCATATAGGCAAAGTCCGCAAGGTAGGTCGTGTCAGAGGGGTCGGGGTCCATAGACCACATGAGGTATCTCATACCGCGTCCATCCAGTCCGTCGTTGCCACCGCAATCGGTGTATGGAGGGATGAAGTGCTCGCGGATGTGGTCCGGGACGACAAGCACGCACCCGAGCTGTCGGCAGTGGAAAGCGGCCGTTGCGGCCATGGCACGCACATCGGCTTCGGAGGTCAGATACGAGACTGCATCGTGTACAAACACTGCGTCGAACTGTGTCCCCGCAATTCTTATAGAACGCATATCTCCTTGAATGTGCTCAAGCTCCGGGTTAATCTGTCGGCTGACGTCGAGCATCTCAGGCGAGAGATCCAGTAGAGTCATCGTGAATCTCTGCTTCATGTGGTAGGCGTTGTTCCCACCACCGGAGCCTAGCTCGAGTACGGTATTCACCGGACCGGATGCCGCCTCGACAATGCGGGCAGCGTTGTACTCCGCCTCTTCACGGTACTCGTGGGGAGAGGTGAGCAGGTGGAACCAAGCAGCCAGGTCCGAATACAACCGCGGGCTTTCGTTCATCGCTTCCTCGGTCGATAGTCTGTAAGGTCATGGCACGAGTCGTAGGTGCCATGGTCTATGGCAACCCAATCCCTTCCGGGAACACCCCGCTGGGACAGAGAGCCGGGACCGACGGGAAAGGCGGATTCATATACAAGTGCGCGGTTCTGGCTTCGAGCGATTTCCTTGGCCAGCCGTACAGCAGGTCCGAAGTCCCAGTCTTGGCTCACAATGATTGCGACCTCGTATCGTTGCTCATATGTTGCCCGCACCAGGTCTAGCGATAAGCTGACCCAGTGCTTACTCGGCCTCTATAGGTGTAGACTCCTTTGCGCTCCAAATACCGGAGCTTGTTGCCCCAGAAATCATGCCAAAACGCTGGTTTTGTCCAGCTGTAGAGTCGGGAACGCCTGTGTAGAAACGTATCTCTGAAAGAGTGCGATTAGGAACCCTGGAAACTAAGGTGTGTGCCAGCTTTTCAACATCATAGCTGGGCCAAGTGTAGGGAGACCCCTGAGAGTGAGGCCCTGAGGCCCAAGCCATTCTCGCCGGGTGATAGAGGTTCTGTCCATTAAAGAAGACGATAGTCCGCATTAAAAGAACACCCGCCCGGGGAAATGGCTTAGGCCAAGTCCAGCAGGCGGGGAATAATTCAAACCAGATGGCACCATCTTGAAGCCTATCCTGTCAAGCCACACGGCACTGTTTT
>JAGWBG010000158.1:0-477 GCA_021296015.1 Dehalococcoidia bacterium
TCACCTCCACTATCTGATAGCGTCGCCAGGAACATCACCTGCTGGCAAACCGGGCTGAAGATACCCATCGGGAGGCGTGTTCATGCAGCTGCAAAATAAGGTCGCAATTGTCACGGGAGCGGGGTCAGGAATCGGGAGGGCAGCAGCCTTGCTCTTCGCCAATGAGGGAGCCCGGGTAGTGGCAGCAGATATAATCGGTGAGAGGGCAGAGGAAACCCGGTCTCTCGGTGGCGAATCATCAACAGGAATCACCCCTTCTCAAACTGACGTCTCCAGGTCTGCTGACGTGGAGCGAATGGTAGACAAGACCCTGGAGGACTACGGAAAGATAGACATACTGGTCAGCAACGCCGGAATGATGATTAAGAAGCCGGCTGAAGAGATGACGGAAGAGGAATGGGACAGGCTTATGGGCGTTAATCTGAAAGCTGTGTGGCTCTGTCCCAAGTACGTGATTCCGCCCATGAAGGAAGCCGG
>JAGWBG010000158.1:494-5115 GCA_021296015.1 Dehalococcoidia bacterium
GCGCTGCAAGGCTCAAGGATGAGCGCCGCCTATTCCGCATCCAAGGGCGGGGTAATGCAGCTGACGAAATCACTGGCGATCACCCTGGCACCTCACGGCATCCGGGTTAATGCCGTCTGCCCAGGTGCTACAGACACGGAAATGGCACGGGGCTCCGGCGGGTGGGATGCCATGAGCAGCTTGTACCCCATACCCATAGGGCGTATCGCCGCTCCCGAGGAAATCGCCAGGGCGATGCTGTTTCTCGCATCCGACTCGGCAAGCTACATCACCGGCTCCATTGTGCCCGTAGACGGAGGCTGGACGGCGGGCTAGGCAAAAGTGAGCCTTATGTAAACTAACTACGTACTATTTCTACGTTAACTGTCCCGTGCTATCATCATAGTTAGGCCCATAACATCGCGACGGACAAGGCAATGGCAAAGATACTGGACGGTACAGCTACTTCCAAAGAGGTGCGCGCCGAGGTAGCCAAAGGCGTTGAGGAGATGCAACAGAAGCACGGCGTGACGCCTGGCCTGGCGGCCGTTCTGGTGGGGAATGACCCTGCCTCGGCAATCTACGTGCGCAACAAGGGACGTGCCTGCCATGAGGTAGGCATGTTCAACGAGACCTTTCACCTACCGGAAAGCACCACTCAGGAGGAACTTCTGGAGTTGGTAGAGAGGCTTAATAGCGATCATCGTTTTCACGGTATCCTGGTACAACTTCCCCTTCCACAACATATGAATGAAGCCAAGGTGCTCATGGCGGTGAGCCCGGAGAAGGACGTTGACGCCATACATCCGGTAAACGTTGGCAAGCTCTCCCAGGGCAACGCCGACTACCTGCCCGCCACGCCGGGCGGGGTCCAGCAACTCCTTCTGCGCAACGGCTACACCCCCGACGGAAAGCACGTGGTCATCTGCGGCCGGAGCAACATAGTGGGCAAACCTCTTGGCATACTACTCATGCAGAAACGGGAAGGCGCCAACGCCACCGTGACGGTGTGTCATACCGGCACCCGTAACCTGGGTGAAATACCACGCCGTGCGGACATCCTGGTAGCCGCCATGGGGCGAGCCAGGTCCATCACCGCAGACATGGTGAGGGAGGGGGCCATAGTGGTGGACGTGGGTATAAACCAGGTCCCCGACTCCACCCGCAAATCGGGCTACCGGCTGGTGGGGGACGTGGATTTCCAGCCTGTGTCGGAGAAGGCAGAGGCAATCACCCCCGTGCCCGGCGGTGTAGGCCCAATGACCATAGCCATGCTTCTGGTGAACACCCTCACCGCCGCCCGCATAAGCATCCACGGTCACTAGCTCCAGGTATCGGGTGCAACGTCGTCAACGTATATGCGAACCAGCGATTACAATTACCATCTGCCCTCCCATCTCATAGCCCAGACCCCCGTGGAGCCAAGGGACTCATCACGCCTGCTGGTACTCCACCGGAGCACCGGTCGCATAGAGCACCGGCAACGCTTTCGCGAACTGGCGGACTACCTCCGAAAAGGTGACGTGCTGGTCTTCAACAATAGCCGCGTCATCCCCGCCAGGCTCCATGCCAGGCGTGAGGGCACCGGTGGCAGGGTAGAGTTCTTGTTGCTGAAACGGCTCAAGGAGGGAGTCTGGGAAGCCGTCGGGCGGCCGAGTCGTCGCTTGGTGCCGGGCAGCCCCATTCTGGTAGAGGGTGAAACCCGTGCCGAGCTGTGCGTCGAGGTGCTGGAAGCCACCGAGGACGGTACGAAAACTGTCCGCCTCTCTTCGGAGGAAGAGATAGAAAGCGAAGGCCGGGTGCCCCTGCCGCCCTACATACATACGCCCCTAGACAACCCGGAAAGGTATCAGACAGTCTACTCCAGCGTGCCGGGTAGCGTAGCAGCACCCACTGCGGGGCTGCACTTCACTCCAGAGCTTCTGAAAACCCTGGAAGGCAGAGGGACGCAGCAGGTGTACGTGACCCTCCACGTGGGATTGGACACCTTTCGCCCACTTCGAGACGAGGATCCCAGGGAGCACGTGATTCATGGCGAATACTTCCAGATGGACCAGGATGCCGCCGCCCAGCTTAATGCCGCCCGCAAAGATGGTCGCAGGGTTATCGCGGTGGGGACCACCTCGGTGCGACTTCTGGAGCAGGCCGCACTCTACGCTGAGAACAGGGTCACACCGGAGCACGTCTCCACCTCCGGCTGGGCGGAGTTATACATCCTGCCGGGACACCGGTTCCGTGCAGTAGACGCCATGATAACCAATTTCCATCTGCCACGCACCACCCTGCTGATGCTGGTGAGCGCCTTCGCCGGCCGAGAGCACATTTTGAACGCCTACCGGGAGGCCATCGCCAGGGAATACCGATTCTACTCATTCGGGGATGGAATGTTGATTCTGTAGATGGCTCGGATAAATCACCCGGGCACGCCGCATCCTCTCGGGCCAGACTACGATTTTCTCTCCGCCCTGCCACTGGACTATTACCACCGAACGGCCTATCTGGCATCCCGTCTGCGGATCCAGCTTGAACCTACCATAGAAGGTGGTGAAGTCCAATCGGCTTGCCACTTCCCTCAGGGAGCGGTTATCCAGGGTTCCCGCCTCCTCTACGCATCGCTGGGCTACCAGGCCGGCGGCGTAGGCCTGGAACAGGGGGTAGTCGCCACTTCCTGGATTGAACAACCGGTGCCTCGCTGCCAGTTCATGAGCAGACGGCCCATAGTCGGGAGTATAAACGTCGCCCGCCTCCCACTGACTTGGCCCCATGAACCCGTCAGCCCAGCTCCCCAATTCGTCCTTGAACTGCTCAATGCCTGCCGCTACTATGGCTATGGCCTTTGCACTGACCTGCTTCTGGACCAATTGCTTGGCTAGAAGCAGGTCATCCTGGATACGACCCACACCTATAATAATGTCCGCCTCAGACGCCGCTATCTGCTCCAAAAGCGGCGAGAAATCGGCTATGGGGGGAGTGTACTGCCCACTGAAGACTGTTCGGAAGCCTCTTGCCGCGGCGTAGGACTCCACTCCCGAAGCAACGTCTACCGGAAAGGAGCCTCGGCTGGACCGGAGGATTGCTATTTTCCCCGCTTCAGGATCCACGTTTTTCACAAGGTCCATTACCCCCGGAAGGTACTGGCTTGCAGGGGTAAGTATGCCTACTACATAGCGGAATCCGCGGGAGTATATCCGGTCAGCGGCCCCACCGTGATTCCACAAGACCTTCTCGAATCTTTCGGCCACCGGAGCAGCCGCCAGTGCGAGAACGCTGGAATAGGGGCCAAGGAGCAGGTCAACCCGGTCATCCGCAATGAGTTTCTCGGTCAATGCCCGGGCCACCCTGGCCACGCGTTCATCGTTGTAGTTGGTCAGTCGGACGGGGAGCCTTCGGTTGAGGGAGCTAATGAAGATGCCGCCGCTCGCGTTGGTGTCCCTGGCCCAGGCTGCAATCCCCTCAAGCGCCTGGCTGCCCTGGCTTCTGAACTGTCCGGTCAGGGAGGTGACCGTTCCTACGTGCACTGTTTCAGGTGGCTGTCGGTCTTGCATATCACCCCAACTGCTATATTCCATCTATGCCATACGAGAGGCGAAACAAGAGACGACCCGAGAATTGCAGCGTGTCTGACCCTAGTCGTTCTCAGCAGGACGGAAGATACCGAAGGAGCTGGTATAACCATGCAGGAACGTTGTACCACCCACCTGGCCAATCTCACCGTTGCAGAAGAAACCTCCCAACGGGATGCTTCCAACCTTATCTCGGAACATGTCGGTGTCGTGGTCCGGGCGGCCATAGAGATACTGGCCCCGGCCAAGACAGGAGAACAACAGCGCGCCCTCATTTGACCTTTCTCGTTCCTCGTCGGCGTATCTGGTGAGCAGCGACGACAGGTCCTCGGCAGAGGTGATGGCGTCCCGCAGATGGAACTGGACTCGCTGACCCTCATGTAACATCTCTCCGACGGCCATGGTCCCTGTCCTGCCATCCAAGCCGATGATGTTGCGTATCAGAAAGTCCCCCTGACGTGGCTCGTCAATAAGGTCGTCCATAACCACACCCAGAAAAAGGGAATGCTGCATGAGCTGTTGGTCTCGCTCACTGGCAGATGAGAAAAGCTCTCGCAAGACCTCCAGGGGCGGACGCCCATCCAACTCCTGAAGAAGGTTGTTCTCACTCTTGGAGATGCTCATGATGCGGCCCACAGGACGGCAACCTTGCGCCACGACGGTGTCAACGATGATGTTGCCACTCATGGCAATGCCTATAGCCCCGGTCCGGTAGACCTCGTCTCCCAGGAACAGGCCGTTGTCGCCCCTCTGATTGCCACCACTGGCCAGCCCACCGATTTTGATGCTCCTGCCGAAAGCGTAGTCTAGCCCCATGATGAAATTCTGGGCAGGGAAGCTGAAAGGGTCTATTAGCAACAAGAATCCGGGGGCGGCTGCATTTGAGAGCTTGAGGGCCTCTTCCCACGCGTCCGGCCCTGCGTCCAGGTCTGGGAGTTCATCTCCTTCAAGACGGAGAGGAACCAGGTCCACGCCCGGGAGGTGGGCAACGGTAAGGGAGAAACCGGGGCTTTGCTCAAGCCCGCGGCCACCCCCAATCACCCCCCCGGCCGAGCAACCGAACAGCAAGGGTGGCCCCA
>JAGWBG010000159.1 GCA_021296015.1 Dehalococcoidia bacterium
CAAGACCACCACCTATATTACCAACATCGAATACTCGGCAGCGGTCCGCAAGGTACGAGACGAGCTGTTCCAGTCGGTCAACCCTCCCACAAGCACGCTATTGGTTATTTCCGAGTTGGCCAGCCCCGAATACCTGGTGGAGATTGAGGCCATCGCATCGGTGTAGCTCTCACCCCAGGCCTTTCTGCCGCCTCAAGAGGTGTGTTGGAGGGCCGTGACGAAGGATGATGAGTACCTAGAAATGTGCCAGGAGGGAACGTGGCAGAGATCAAGACCGGTTCCGTAAGGGCCAACGACATTAACTTTCATTTCCTGGAAATGGGTGAAGGCCCCCTGGTGCTGTGTATGCACGGCTTTCCCGACCATGCCTACTCATTCCGCCACCTGCTCCCAGACCTGGCCCAGGCAGGGTTCAGAGCAGTAGCTCCTTTCATGCGAGGGTACGCCCCCACTGAGGCCCCTAAGAAAGGCAACTACCAGACGGCTGAGCTAGCCAGAGACGCACTGCCGCTAATCGGCGCTCTGGGTGCAGATAAGGCGTTCCTTGTGGGCAACGACTGGGGGGCTACTGCCGTCTATGGTGCGGCGATACTGGAGCCGGACAAGGTTGCCAAGCTGGTGACGATAGCCGCAGCCCACAGGGGCGCAACCATCTCCGAGAGTGCGAACTTCCATTATCTGAAGGGAACGTGGCATGGCTTCTACTTCCAGTTGTCCGCCGCCGAGCGTACCTTGCCCCATGATGACTTCGCTTTCATCGAGGACTGGTGGCGGGACGCCTCCCCGGAGTGGGATATTCCCCCGTATGTGCTTGAGAGCGTCAAGGAGACCTTCCGCAAGCCCGGGGTTGTGGAGGCGGCCCTTGGCTACTATCGTTACAGCCAGAACCCTCCCCTTCATAACCCGGCCCTCAAGGATATTCAGGAACGTTCCGCCAACGGACTTGTAACCGTGCCTACGTTGGCGTTGCACGGCACAAGGGACCGACCCAGGAGGTTGGAGACTTTTCAGAATATGGACGGCTTTTTCACAGGTGGTCTGGAGAAGGTAATCATAGAGGGGACGGGACATTTCATGCATCAGGAGAGACCCCAGGAGGTCAACCCCATAATAGTTGAGTTCCTGAAACACTGAGAAGGTGTCTAAAAAGTCCCTTCTCCCCTGGCGGGAGAAGGATAGGATGAGGGGGCAGTGGTTCCGACGTCTTCACCCTCACCTCAATCCTCTCCCGTCGAGGGAGAGGAAGTCTTAAAGCAACAGCTTTGGAAACGCTTTCTGAGAGGCTGGAGACTCCGAAATTAGACCAGGGAGGTAAAATCATGATTTCCCAGCTACGCATTTACACCATCAACCGGGGGATGATGGACCAGTGGGTCAAGCTCTTTCACGAGACTTCCATTCCCATAATGGAAAAGCACGGGATGAAGATTGAGTGGACGTGGGTGAACGAGCAGAAGAACCAGTTCATCTGGATACGCAGCTTCAACGACGCAGAGGACATGAAGGCCAAAGAAGCTGCTTTCGGTTCGGCACCTGAGTGGAAAGCGGTATTGGACCACGTTCTCACCCACATAGCTCGCCTTGATGTCCAGATAATGGAACCTACCAGATAAGCGGGACAAGAGTCCCTAGAATGTCCGTCGTATAGTGAAAGAGGCATCATCCGAAGGCGCACTGAAAAGACCTAACAGAGTCTTTTACGGCTGGTGGATCGTAGTCATCGGCCTGATTACCAGCGCTTTGAAACATGGCACCTTCAACAGAGGCTTCACAATATACATCCTTCCAATCCAGAACTCCCTGGGAATAGACAGGACCGCCATCTCTCTGGCGGAAACTCTGGGACGACTGGAGGGAGGGCTTCACGGGCCTGTGGTAGGGTATCTTACCGACCGCTTTGGCGGCGGGGCCCTGATGGCAGCAGGCGGGCTAATATCTGGCCTGGGATTTATCCTCGTATCCTTCACCCACAACTACCTGTACTTCATGTTGGTCTATGTAGGACTCATCTCTCTGGGAGTCCGCGCCGGGTACGAGAACGCCTCCATACCGGCAGTGAACCAGTGGTTCCGGAGAAAGAGGAGCCTCGCCATGGCCCTGGTCTCCGCCGGGCAGGGGTTGGGGTGTGCCGCCATCCCTCCGCTTCTGGGCGTTATGGTGTTCAGCCTGGGCTTGGGATGGCGCACCTCAGCCCTGGTGTCTGGTGTAGCCATACTGGCGATAGTGGTCCCCCTGTCTTTCCTGGTAAGACGGTCTCCCGAGAGCATGGGCCTGCTGCCCGACGGCGCCCGCCCGGATGTCCCACTCTCCTCCACGTCCCAAGAGTCTGGGGCGGGAGAGGAACAGGGCCGGAAGGATATGGCTACTCCTCAAGGCCCCGGCCCCACCACAGTAGGTACACCGGCAGACCGAGTACCCGGAGAGGCGGATTTCACCACAAAGGAAGCTCTGAGAACGCGCTCATATTGGCTCCTTGTCCTGGCAGTAGGACTCCGTAACTCCGTCCATGCGGGTATGTCCTTTCATCTGGCCCCTCTCATGGTCTGGAGCGGGGTGAGCGAGCCAACGGCGGCGATATTCGTGGGTCTAATGTGCTTTGGCATCCTGGCCTTTAATCCTTGCGCCGGATGGATGGGCGACAGATGGTCAAAGCAGCGGATAAGCGCAGTTGCTATGGTCTCCGGTATCCTGGCAGTGGTGATGATGCTGTACAGCAGCGGCCAACTGTGGCAACTGGCTGTCTTCATTACATTTCTTGCTTTCTCTGAAAGCGCCAACCCCCTTGCCTGTGCCATTCTTGGTGACTTCTTCGGGCGCAGGAGCTTTGCTACCCTGAGAGGATGGCAACACCTACCGGACCAGCTAATGTCTATGCTTACCCCGTTGTGGATGGGATGGATATTTGTCCATACCGACGAGAGCTACTTCTGGGCCCTTATCCCCATAGCCGTAATGTATGGCCTGTCGGCTTTCTTCTACTGGACCATTCCAAGACCCGAAATCCCAGCCAGACTCGCAAATCCCCAAAGTCCGATACCGCCATAACCACGACAATGCACTATACTGAAGACAAACAAAACATCAAGCAGGATGGACGGGAGGAGTCATGGGACAACTAAGGATGCTCGCCTCTTTCGCCCACCCGGACGATGAAGCTTTCCCGGTGGGGGGCACGCTGGCAACTTATGCAGCGCGCGGAGTGGATGTCCGGCTGATATGTGCCACCCTGGGCGAAGAGGGGGAAATCAGGCAACCCGGCTCGGCGACTCAGGAAACCCTCGCGGATGTACGTCACCGGGAGCTGTGCTGCTCGTGCGAGGCCCTGGGCATCCAGGAGCCTATTGTACTGGGCTACAGGGATTCTGGTATGGCTGGGACCGATGCCAACCACAACCCCAAGGCTTTCATCAACGCCGATGCTGACGAAGTGGTGGAACGGTTAGTAGATGAGATGCGCCGGTTCCGACCCCAAGTGGTGTTGACCTTCGGCTCCGACGGGCTGTACGGACACCCGGACCACGTCGCCATTTCCAACCACACCACCGCCGCCTTTGAGGTCGCAGGAAACCCCAACCACTTCAAGCACCAGATTGACGCCGGGCTTGCTCCCCACACTCCGATGCGTCTGTTTTACAGTGTTCGCCCAAAGGGGTTCAGGATGGAGATGGCGTTGAAGCTACAACGGGCGGGTATAGACACACCTCTGCCCGACGCAACCCGGCAGAACGATGGCGTAGACCCGGACCAGGTCCACGTGGAAATGGACGTATCGGACAGCATTGATCGAAAAGTGAATTGCTTGCTATGCCATCGTACTCAGATGAGTCCGGAGCGGCCTTATCACAAGTTGCCCGGTGACGTGGTGACCGACCTCATAGGCCGGGAGCATTTTATACGGGGGTATCCTCCCGTGTCGTCAAACCAACGGATACCCCCGGACTTCTTCTACGGCATACCGGTATCAGATTAGTCATGGGCTGTCCGTGCCGGTTGCGCCCGACAGACCCAAGGGCTAAAATAACAGCGCTATCCACTATCATAGCGTAGGACAAAAACTCCCATTCAGGAGGTTACACCGTGGTAAGTCCCGTAGACCCCAACGAAATTCGTCTCACAGGGGAGAATTCTTTCATACAACTCAAGGTCGCAGACGACGGCCCATTGACTGGCCTTGTCAGCCACTGGCGAATTCTATTATCTCCAGGCGGTCCGGGACACGTCCTCTTTATACAGAGCGAGGTAACGGACAACCAGGTGAGAATCTACTCGGATAATATTGCTTTGGCCCGGTGGTTGCAGGAGGAAATCGAAATCGGAATCAACCCCGTATTTGCCGACCAGACTATACCGGTGTCCGAAGCGACTTTTTCCAGGCATGGAGACATCCGCTCCTTCGCTACCGAGAGGGTCGTATCCCGGGATGCGGATATTTCCATGACCTGGTACGAGTGCGGAGAGCCGTTCATAATCCGCTTTGCGCCGGGTACTGTCATTGAAGGTCGTCCTCATGGAGTGTACAGTGTCCTGACCCCGGCTGGCAGGGGGAGACTGGTTGTAAACGGAAGGGATGCGCCCGGAAAGCCCTTCCCATTGGAGTTGGGCGGCCTCTCGGGT
>JAGWBG010000160.1 GCA_021296015.1 Dehalococcoidia bacterium
ACCGGTCATAGAACTTGGGGTCTATCCTGCTGCTCCACAGGTCCGGCGTTTCGTTGATGTGGTTATCTGAGGATATAAATCTGTAGTTTGCCATACTCAACTCTCCTGTTTATGTAAGAGTAGGTTGCCCTATACCTTTATTATACTTTGTACACCCTGGCAGCGTTTCCTCCGGCGATTTTAGACTTCTCTTCGTCGGTGCAGTCTGCCAGAATCTCCTCAAGAATCTCCCGGCTTCTGGGGAACGTGGTCTCTACGTGGGGATAATCTGCGCCCCATTGGAGGAGGTCTACTCCGATGATGTGCCTGTCTCTGACACCAAGGGCGTCTTCCTGGAACCCAGCAAAGACATTGCGGTGGAAGTAGTCGCTGGGTATCATGTCTTCCTTGAACCGATAATCATCCGGCCCTATGCCCCTTTGGGTATAGTTGAAGTCTATCCGGTCAAGGAAGTGAGGAATCCACGACAACTCGTGCTCCACCGCTCCCACCAGAAGTTTGGGGTACCGCTCGAACACGCCACTGTATATCAAGTCGGCCAACGACATCCGGACCCAGTGGTCCATGTTGGCCGTTATAGCGCGCCTTGAGGTTTCGGGCCCCTGGAACCCTTCGCCAGACCCCACCCGGTTGGTGGCAGCGTGCATACCAAGGGGCATCTCCAGGCTCTCCGCCGCGGCCCAGAGAGGCTCGTACTCGGGGGAGTTGTACCGTCTTCCCTCGGGAGGATACACGGTGATCATGGCCCCCACAAATCCCAGCTTCCGAGCGCGCTCCAACTCGCTTATACCTTCCTGCACGTCGTCTATATTGACCATAGCAATACCCTTGAGACGTTTGGGGTGGGCGTTGCAAAACTCGGCGGTGAAGTCATTGTACGTCTTGAAGATGGCCGTCAAGAGGTCACTATCGGGCACTGTGCCAAATAGCAGGAGGCCAACGGTGGGATAGATTATGCTCACGTCCACGCCGTCAATATCCATATCCTTGACATGCTCGTCGGGGTCGTAGCCACCGGGCCTGACATTTTCAAACACATCCAGGCGTATTATGGTTTCCGGGTCTTCAAATCGCCTACCCGGGTTCGTTCCCTGGGCGAGACCCTGTCCCCTTCTGCCATCACAGACCCACACCTGGCCGTCCTGAAAAGGCATTAGCTGTGGACATCGGTCCTTATACTTGCTCTCGATTCTACTCGTCCAGAGGTCCGCCGGCTCATAAATGTGGTTATCAGAGGATATAACCCTATAATCCGCCATGCTTCTTCCCCCCTTGTTGGATTTTAATCGAGTCGGTTTATCCTGGCGGCGTTTCCACCGGCAATCAGAGCTTTCTCCTCCTCGGTACAACCCGCCAAAATCTCCTCAAGGGTCTCTCTGGACCTTGGGAAGGTGGACTCTTCATGTGGGTAATCCGAGCCCCACTGGAGGGTCTCCACGCCTATATAGTCCCGAAGCTGCACGCCCAGGGCATCCTCCTGGAAGCCGATAAACACGTTCTGGCGGAAAAAGTCGCTGGGGAGCATGTCGTTCTTGAACCTCTTCCCCGTCATCCCGCCGGACCTCTGCTTGTAATTATAGTCCATCCGGTCAACGAGATGGGGCGCCCACGACACCTGCTGCTCCACGCACCCTATCTGTAGCTTTGGATAGCGCTCGAACACCCCGTTAAATATCAAGTCTGTAACATTTACCCGCCCGAAGTGGTCAAAGTTACATTGCGAGGCGGCCCGCCCACCGTCGTGCTCCCCCGGAACTGGGGCCGCAATCCCGCTCCCGCCCCTATTCGTAGCGGCATGAAGGCTAAGGGGCATCTCCAGGTCGCTGGCTGCGGCCCATAGGGGTTCGTACTCCGGCAGGTAGTACCTCTTTGACTCAATGGGATAGCTGGTAATCATGGCTCCCACAAACCCCTTCTTCGCACAGCGCTCCAGCTCCTTCACACCTACCTGTACGTTATCTACGTTGAGCATGGCGATGCCCTTGATCCGCTTGGGGTTGGCACTGCAAAAGTCGCCCACCCAGTCGTTGTATGTCCTGAACAGGGCCGACAGCAACTCGCTGTCCGGTATCCTGTACAGCACCAGGCCCAGGCTGGGATAGACTATACCGATGTCCACGCCGTCAATGTCCATGTCCTTGACGTGCTCGTCTGGGTCGTAGCCGCCTGGGCGGACGTTTTCAAACGGCTCGTCGAAGCTCATGTTGGTCGGGTCTTCAAACCTCTTACCTGTCTGTGCTCCGGCGAATGCGAGGCTGAGAAACCTGTCGTCGCCAATGAACCAGAAGTCTCCGCCGGTCTCGGTGCGAACGACACGTGGAACCCGGTCTTTGAACTCAGGCTCTATTCTATTCAGCCACAGGTCATCCGGCTCAACCACGTGGCTGTCAGCTGATATGATCCTGTAACCGGCCATGATTTACCCTCCTGCGTTTGTCGTTAATCTAGGCGATATATGCTTGTGGCGTTTCCACTGGCAATCTTGGCCTTTTCTTCATCGGTGCAATCCGCCAGGATTTCATCAAGGACCTCTCGGCTCCTGGGGAAGGTGGACTCCTGATGGGGGTAGTCCGAACCCCACTGGAGAAGGTCCACGCCTATGATGTCCCTCATCTGTATGCCCAGCGCGTCATCCTGGAAGCCGATGAATACGTTGCGGTGGAACATGTCGCTCGGCTTCATGTCGTCCTTGAACCTGTAGCCGGTCATTCCCAAGGCCCTCTGCTCGTAGTTGTAGTCTATCCTGTCCAGGAAGAAGGGTGCCCATGCCAACTGCTGCTCAATCGCACCTATCCGCAGCTTGGGGAAACGCTCGAACACCCCATTAAAAATCATGTCGGTAAGGGATATTCGCACGTACATGTCGAAGTTGCACTGGAAGGCAGCGGAGCCGCCGTCATGGTCGCCGGAAGGCGTGGGCATCGGGCCGGGGTTAGTCCCCCGGTTGGTGGCCCCGTGAAGGCTGAGGGGCATCTCCAGGTCCTGGGCAGCTGCCCAGAGGGCGTCGTACTCCGGCAAGAAGTATCTTCGGCTCTCGGTCGGTATGTCGGTTATCATGGCTCCAACAAAGCCCATATTCGCGCATCGCTCAAGCTCCTTCACACCCACTCGCACGTTGTCAATGTTGAGCATGGCGATGCCCTTGAGCCGCTTGGGGTTCGTGTTACAGAAATCGGCCATCCAGTCGTTGTACGCCTTGAAGATGGCCGTCAGCAGTTCGCTATCTACCACCCTGTACAGCATCAGGCCCAGGCTGGGATAGATTATGCTCATGTCTATGCCGTCTATGTCCATGTCCTTGACATGTTCCTCGGGGATATAACCCCCGGGGCGCACGTTTTCGAACACATCCTGCTGGCTCAGATTCTCCGGGTCTTCAAATCTCCTGCCAACCTGCGCCCCGGCAAAGGCAACGCCCAGAAGGTTCTTGTTCTCGCAGTGCCAGAAGTCGCCTCCGTCATCAGTGCGGACGATACGGGGGGCCTTGTCCTTGAACTCCGGGGCGATTCTGTTTGTCCACAGGTCCGTCGGCTCTACTACGTGGCTATCGGCTGATATGATTCTGTAATCGGACATGTCCACCTCTCCTATGTGATGTATGTAATTTGTTTCAGTTAGCCGTTAGATACGGTATAGCTTGGCTGCATTTCCGCCTGAGATTTTGGCTTTCTCTTCTTCGGTACAGCCCGTCAGAATCTCCTCAAGGACCTCGCGGCTCCTGGGGAAAGTGGATTCCTGGTGGGGATAGTCGGACCCCCACATAAGCTGGTCCACGCCTATGATGTCCCGGTCCCTTATACCGAGGGCGTCATCCTGGAAGCTCAAGAAGACATTCTGATGGAAAATGTCGCTTGGCTTCATGTCGTTTTTGAACCTGTACCCGGTCATTCCCAGGGCCCTTTGCTCGTAGTTGAAGTCCATCCGGTTAAGGAAGAAGGGGACCCACGCTAACTGCTGCTCAATGGCACCTATGCGTAGCTTCGGAAAGCGCTCGAATACTCCATTGAAGATGATGTCGGTAAGGGACAGTCTCACATACATGTCGAAGTTGCACTGGAAGGCAGCAGAGCCGCCGTCGTGATAACAGTTAAGCATGAGGTTCTAACTGGGGTCAGGGCCTCCCCCATTGGTAGCGCCATTCAAGCTGAGAGGCATATCAAGGTCCTGGGCCGCGGCCCACAGGACGTAGTATTCGGGCAAGAAGTATCGCTTCTTCTCGACTGGGTAATCGGTAATCATTGCCCCAATGAATCCCATCTTGGCGCAACGCTCCAACTCCTTGACACCGACCTCTATGTTGTCCAGGTTGAGCATAGCGATGCCTTTGAGCCTCTTGGGGTTCGCACTACAGAAATCGGCGGTCCAGTCGTTATATGTCTTGCACAGAGCGGTCAGAAGCTCGCTGTCCTGTACCCTGTACAGCATCAAGCCAAGGCTGGGGTAAACTATCTCCACGTCTACGCCGTCTATGTCCATATCCTTGACGGCTTCCTCAGGGATGTAGCCTCCGAGCCGTACATTTTCAAATGTATCGCTGAAGCTCAGGTTTTCCGGGTCCTCAAACCTCTTGCCCGCCTGCGCTCCGGCAAATGC
>JAGWBG010000161.1 GCA_021296015.1 Dehalococcoidia bacterium
ATTGCGCCGGCAACGGTAATGGGAGCGGACAGGTCGGATCGAAGGGGATTGAAATGGTACTCGGCAAGCCACATCTGCTCCACGCCCATGTCCTCGGCTGCGACCACCAGTGCGAAGGACTCCTGGAAGATTTGCTTTTCGGTCACGTCATCCCGGCTGGGGAACTCCTTGAACAACCCGAACTTCATATATGGCTCCCTTCCTGTTCCCTATCTGGATACCTTCACGTACTTGGTGAGCTTCTTCCGGTACGGGACTGTCAGATAGATGTCTCCCAGTGAGTCCACCCATATCTGATGTCCTGGAGGAGAGTCCCATCGTGCCAGTACATTCCCTACCTTGTTTAGTACGCTTATCCTTGTGCCACCTGTCTCACCGGCACCACCTTCGTAGACATATATGGTGTCGTTGGCATCCATATATATGTCGCCGGGCAGATTCAGTTCGTCCCATTGGGTGATGAATTCTCCGGTCAGCGAGAATATCTGGATACGGTTGTTCTCCCGGTCGCACACATAGACCCGACCTTCCCCATCCACCCAGACGCTGTGGGGCACGTGGAAGTCGCCGGGGACGGTCTTGCCGGGAGCGCCCCAGGAGGAGATGAATCCACCGTCGCCGGAGAACCGATGGACCCGACTGTTGCGGTAGCCGTCGGAAACATACAGGTCTCCTGAAGGTGCCGGAAACATCTGGGTGGGCCTGTTGAAAGGGCCGGCGGCCCTCAGCACAATCCCGGCGTCTTCGGTACAACCCGTGTCCGAAGGCTGCCCTCGATTGCCAAGCTCCAGAAGAGGCGAGCCATCCAGAGTCAGCTTGGACACCGTATGAGAGCCTCTGTCTGACAGGTAGATAATATCGTCGGGGCTTATGTAGATGCTATGGGGCTCAACTACGGTGCCTGTCCCCCAAGAGCTGAGGTAGTTGCCATCCCTGTCGAACACCAGAATTGGGGGGTCTTGCTGCTGCTGGCAAATGTATATCCTGCCCTGGGAGTCTACTGCGACACCCGCGACTGTGCCGAAGGTCCAGCCCTGGGGTAGCTTGATAAAGTCCTCAATCACCTCGTACGTGTATTGACCGTTGCCCACTGTAGCCATGCGCGTTGTACCTCCGGGCCTTGATGGTGTACCTTTATCCCCATGCCAACCCCCAGGGTGCGGAGCACCTTCCACCATCAGTAGGAGGACTCTTTTCTCGCTCCCACCATTGGAGAAGGTCAGGGATGCGATGAAGTAGTCTAGCCGCCGCCCACGGGCTTTACTATCTCCAGCACGTCACCTTCCTTGAGGACCGTCTCCGAGAATTTTTCTTTCTCCAGGACTGTACCATTATAGCCCACGGCCACATGTTGCAAGTTGACCCCGTAACTTACCAGGAAGCTTACCAGGTCCAGGGACTCTTCCAATTCTCTTGGTTTTCCATTCACCACCAGATTCAGCATTTTCTCACGACCTCCTGCCTGTCACGCCCGTGGAACGGCGGGACCAGGCCCTATCAATGGCACTCTTCAGGTCCCTGGCGGCCTGCTCAGTATCCTCTGCTGCCAGGATGGTACTTATCACCGCCGCCCCCGATGACCCTGCACCCATGACCTCACCCACGTTGGCGGCGCTTATACCGCCTATACCGGCGAATGGAATACTTACCCTGTCCATGATTCGAGAGAGAAGCCGGGGACCTTCAGGTTCGGCCCCGGGATGAGTTCCTGTGGGGAATATAGTACCTACTACCAGAAAATCGGCCCCCTCACCCTCGGCGGCAAGGGCGCTTTCCACACTGTGTACCGAACGCCCGACAATCAGGTTTTCCCCGGCCACTTTGCGGGCGGCCTCCGGCGGGAGGCCTCCTTCCCCGAGCTGTACTCCGTCGGCCCTGCTGGCTAAAGCCACGTCAACCCTTTCATTTACAAAAAGGAGGGCGGAACCATTGGTGGCCTTGCGCAGTCTTACGGCCAGTTCCAGAAGCAGGCCACCGGGCAAGTCCTTCTCCCTTAGCTGGACCATGTTGACCCCGCCTCTCACAGCACCGGCCACCCGCCTCTCCAACGCCTCCGGGTCGGAGTTGCACAGCCGGCGGTCTGTTACCAGGCACAGGCACGGTATGGGTATACGCGTCACCATTTTCCCTAGCTGGATACTGACATGGGTTGGGGCACATCCTCGGTGGGGCTGCTGGCCGCGGCGTAAGCCTTTTTGGGGATTCGGCCGGCAAGGTAGGCCATACGTCCCGCCTCTACCCCCTGCTTGAAGGCCCTGGCCATTAGCGCCGGGTCCTGGGCCTGGGCGATGGCGCTGTTTACCAGGACCGCGTCGGCTCCCATCTCAAGGGCTTCAGAGGCGTCGGAAGGCACACCCAGGCCAGCATCTATCACCACCGGCACTTTGGCCTGCTCGATGATAATCTTGACCTCTTCCACCGTATGGATGCCCTGTCCCGAGCCGATGGCCGAGCCGAGGGGCATAACGGTGGCGCAGCCCACGTCTTCCAGCCTTTTGGCCAGCACCGGGTCAGCGTGAATGTAGGGCAGGACGATAAAACCTTCTTTGACAAGCTGCTCGGCTGCCTCCAGAGTGCCTATGGGGTCAGGGAGAAGATACTTGGGGTCGGGTATGACCTCAAGCTTGACCCAGTTGGTGTTGCCCACTGCCTTGCCCAACCGTGCGATGAACAGGGCTTCCTCGACTGTGCGGCACCCTGCCGTGTTGGGAAGGATTTGGTACTTGTTCCAGTCTATGTAGTCCAGGATAGTCTTCTTGTTTGGGTCGTCCAGGTCCAGGCGTCTTATGGCTACGGTGACCATCCCCGTCCCCGATGCCTCGATGGACTCTGCCATGTCCTCCATGGTGCTGTATCTGCCCGTACCCACTATGAGCCTGGAATCAAATTGCTTGCCCGCTATCTCAAGACGGTCTTCCATATCTGCCTCCCCGGTTTCATATACCAAAATGAGCCGGAAATACAAACCGCCAGGTGTTGCAGTACCCTGGCGGTGGCCTTTGGTTACCGGCGTCTCTTCCCTGCGCCGGCATTACCCGGGTCAGGTACGGACGGTCGGTGACGAGTATCGGCCACCCTCTCAGCCTGGCTTGCCCAAGCTCCCGGCAGAAGAATTCTTCCCTGTGTGTTATCGAAAGTCTAACATGACGGTATGCAGAAGTCAACGAAGCATTCCGAAGGGCGTTGCCTTTAGGTTCTTCTCCCGTCATGCTCGCTCCCCAGACCTTTCTTTCGCCCCGGTCTGCATCCCGTCATTCCCACCTGTCCGCCTCAGAGGGTCGTCCCAATCTGCACCCCATCATTCCAGCCTTGAGTCGGAATCTATATCCCCGGCTTCTGGATTCCGGCCCCGTATCGAGTACGGTGCCGGCTCTTCGCCGGAATGACGATGTGAGAGCGGGAGTGACGGACTTGGACAAACCCTGGCCTCGCGCCAGGGCAGGCTGAGTTTTGCACTTGCCGCCCGGTTGAGAGAAGATTCACAATGTTCCCACGTTATGGTACAATTGGCTACTCGAAATGTCCCGATAGTAGGGTAGAGAACCTTTTTATCCGGCACGTCATGCGCGGTGCATGGAGAGAAGAGGGAGATGGTCAAGGCTGTTTTTTTCGACTTCTACAACACTCTGGTGCGATTCTGGCCCCCTGTGGATGAGATACAGCAAGCATCGTGCAAAGAGTTGGGCTTGAACGTCTCCAAGGAAGGAATCAGGAGGGGTTACGCCCTTGCTGACGAATACATGAGCGCCGAGAACTCCAGGGTCCCTCTTGCAGAGCGGACTACCGAGGAACGAGACCTCTTCTTCGCTGAATACGAAAGGCTTATCATCAAAGGTGCCGGCATAGACGTAACCCCGCGTCTGGCGGAGCAGGTCTGGGGAATGGCCACTCAGGTTCCCAAGTACTTCGACCTCTTTGACGACGTGTTGTCGGGACTGGAGCTTCTGAAGAAGCGGGGTATCACCCTGGCGGTAATAACAAACCTTCGTAGAGACATGGGAAAGGAGTGCGGGGATCTGGGCCTGACCCCATACCTGGATTTCTGCGTTACCTCCACCGACGCCGGCGCCGAAAAGCCCCACGCGCCCATATTCCTCACCGCTCTCAAACGGGCCAGGGTGGAGCCTGGAGAAGCCATCCACGTGGGAGACCTGTACCACGCGGACATCCGGGGTGCCAGGGAGGTTGGCATAACGCCAGTGCTGCTGGATAGAGAGGGATGGCGGCGGGATGTTATGGATTGCCCCAAGATAACCAGCCTGACCGACCTGGACCGGCTAGTCGCAGAGGGGTTGTAGCCCTGCGCTTGTTGGAGGGTGCATCACTGTGGCTCACCCACCGCCTGTAGCCGCTTCCTAAAGGCCATCAGCCGTTCCAGCATCCTCACCAGGCTCTCCTTCCACTGGTCACCTGCGCGGCGCATGTTTATATGCACCTGGTGATTGCCTACCCTCGCCATCGGTCCCAGGGCCTTCTCCAGGGCGATTCTGGCCCCACCAACGGCTTCCAACAGGATGATGGTGACGGTGGAGCCAGACTGGTTTATGGATTCGATGCCTGCCTCTCCGGGCAGATGCTTCAGTCC
>JAGWBG010000162.1:0-4572 GCA_021296015.1 Dehalococcoidia bacterium
AGCCCGAGCAGTACGACAGGATATTCGTTGCCCGCCTGAGTAGCCCCGATACGGATTGCACGGAGCTGCAAGCGTTGGGGGTTGCTAAGGACAAGCTGGTCACTTTCTTCACGCGTCGCGCTATCAAGGGGGAGGGGTGATGGCCCTTAAATGGTATGTCGCTCGCACCAGACCCTTGGCCGAGTACGCCGCCAGGGACCATCTGGAGACCGCCGGACTTGAGGTATTTATGCCCTGCGCTCGGACTTGCACCCCCCGGTTGGGCCATGAGGATATGCCTTTGTTCCCCGGCTACCTGTTCCTCCGGTACGACCGGAGGAACGAGGCAACGGCCCCCTGCATCAAGTCCCTCAACCCCTGAAATTGGTGTCCTTTGGAGGGGTGGTGCCCTCGTTGCCGGATGGCGTCGTCAACGAGCTATACCAGAGAGCGCGTGCCATCAGTCGGAACGGTGGGCTCTGGCCCCGTCTCAAGCCTGGCGACAGGGTACGCGTTGCTTTTGGGCCTCTGAATAGCCTGGCAGAGGTGGTTGAAGGTGCAGAGTCTCCAGGGGCGCGGGTACGTGTCCTTATGGAGTTTCTGGGGCGTATGATTGAGGCCAGAGTCCCATTTGGGAGTGTACAACAGGCGGGTGTCGTCAGGTACGCTGTGCAACAGGACACGCGACTTTCCCGCCAAACCCGGGGAAGGAGACGTTGGATTAACGGCTTTGGGCCGCGGTCCATCTGGGAATCGTCGGGCCTGCCGGACGATTCGAACAAAGGGCATTCTTCGTCGTAGCCTCCCGCTCCGAAGGTGTCCTCCATACGGTGACCTGATATGCCCGGCACAGGCCGGGAGGACGAAGCTGTAATCTTCAATACGTTGGCGAGATACAGATTATGCTCTATCGGGTAATTTACTACTTTATCAGGCCTTACAGGCTCCTTTACGGCTTGATACTGGTCGTTACCCTGGCTGCTGCGGCCCTGGAGAGTCTTGGGCTGGCTGCCTTCTTCCCCGTGTTCTCCTCCGTGATTAGCGACTCCGGAGAGGAAGCGGGCGGTATTCTGGGAGTCATGACCGGTCTGGTGGACCTCATGCCCTTCGCCGACCCCATCGTTGCGGCGGCTGTCCTGCTCATTGGCATATTCTTCGTGAAGACGGTGTTTACCTTGCTCCGAGAATCATTGACGGCCTACGGCAGTGCCAAGGTGCTTTACCATACCAGGAGACGGGTAATGGAGAGGTACGCGGGGTCCCACTACCAGTTCTTCCTGGACAGTAAACAGGGAGACTTGATTTACAGCACTATGCAGGCACCCCACAGGATGGTGCATAATTTTTTGCTAATCACTCCCAGGATGTTATCCGAGCTACTCCGTATAGCTGCCATCATCATAGTTTTGATGCTGGTCTCTCCCTATATCACCCTGGCCATAGCCGGGCTGGGACTGATTTACTTCTGGGTCGTCCATTATCTGTCAAAAAGGGTCTCCTACAATATCGGCCAGAGGAGCGTGTCCGCCGAAGCCGCCCAGATTGTCATCACCAACGAGTTTCTGGCAGGCATTCGGCAAATCATCGCTTTCAACACGCTCCGAGGATGGCTTGGGCGCTTTGCCCGGGAGAACGTCATCTACTCCGAGCTATACGCAAAGGGCCAGATATTGCTTGCTGCCCCCAGACCCCTGATGGAGTTTACGGCCGTTGCCACAATGCTGGGAATAATCCTGGTACTGCGGGTTGTCAGCCCGGGCTCGTTCTCCGAAACTCTGCCCAAGCTCGGCGTCTTCGCCATGGGACTGGTGCAGCTTCTTCCCTCCGTCACCAACTTTGGCCGGTTTCGGATGGATATGATGCAGTCCCTGCCCGATGCAGAGCGGCTGTATCATACCCTCACAGGCCCCGTACCGGAGCGCAAGGATGGCGGTAGGGACCTGGAATCCTTTGAGAACGGGATTACCTTCGACAACCTGACCTTCGCCCATCAAGGCCGGGAAACCCTCCTGGACGGTGTCAACCTGACCTTTGAGAAGGGGAAGGTGACTGCCATTGTGGGGCCCTCCGGGTCCGGGAAGACCACCATCATCAACCTGGTCCTGGGGCTATTCGAGCCTACGGGAGGCAGGGTCGCGATTGACGGAGTATCTCTCCAGGACTACAAGGCGGAGACGTGGCTTGGCAGAATAGGTTTCGTGAGCCAGGAGCCTTTTGTATATAACGCTACCATCACCGAAAATATCGCCTTCAGCAGGGATGGATATTCCATGGAGTCGGTTGTCAAAGCGGCGGAGATTGCCAACGCCCACGGATTCATTTCCGAGCTTCCCGAGGCATACGACACGGTAATAGGCGACCGGGGCATGAAGCTATCGGGAGGTCAGCAACAGCGCATCGCCATTGCCAGGGCCATACTTGGCGAGCCGGAAGTGATGATATTCGATGAGCCGACCAGTTCGCTTCACAGCGTTTCAGAAAGGCTGGTACAGGAAGCCATAGATAACGTTTCCAGGGAGCGCACGGTAGTAGTCATCGCTCATCGCCTCTCAACCGTAAGGTACGCAGACAAGATTATTGTGCTGGACGGGGGTGAGGTAATCGAAGAAGGAAGCCATGAGGAGCTGCTGGAGCGGCAGGGCCACTACTCTCGCCTGGTAGCCTCTTCCAGGTAGGGAAGGCAAATGTCTGTAGACAACGGTGAGGCAATCAAGGCACCCATCGTGTCATTCTCGCGAAAGGAGATCTTTGCTTAACCTCCCGGCAGGTAGGCTGGTCGCGCGAGCGCGGCAAGGAAGGAGGGGTCTATGGGCGCCGGACTGATGGCGTCATATCTGTGCAGCGCCCACGTAGGTGGCGGAGAGGTACACTGCCACCAGATAGCCAGGCACCTGACAGGCCTGGGCGAAGACATCACCTACGTTGCCATGTCCTGCCCCCATCCCAACCCGGACATTCAATGCCCGGACACTGAGGAACTGGAGCGGTTCGAGGCGACCTGCGGCTATCCCATTGAGCGTATACACAACACGCATCTGGGTTCGGGGAGGTGGAAAAGTCCCTCTGCCATGTTCGCACGGCTTCGTTTCTTGTGGGATATGCACCGTGTGGTACGCATGAGGCGGGCTGAGTACATAGTCCTCAATCAATCCCTGGCCGCAGCCCTCTGCCTGGCGGCGAAGACTGCCCGCATTCCCGTCATTCAGATTGTTCATCACATACCGGGTGACATGGGTTCGGGCCTGACCGGGCGATTGCGCAGGTGGCTTTTATGCCTCAGTCTGCGGATGGCGGACGTCAACGTGTGCGTTTCGAGCGCCACCGCGGCCGACGTGGTCGGTCTCGTGCGCTCGAAACGTGTAAGAACTACAGTTATTCCCAACGCCATTGACGTTGACGCCGTGGACTCATGGAGAGAAGACGGCGCCCTCGCCAGCGATGCTATGAGCACCCTGCGAGAACGCGGGTATCCCAACGGCCATCGTCCCATAATCCTTACGGTTGCGAGGCTAGCCGAAACCAAGGGCATTCAGTGGGTCATCAAGGCCATGCCGCAAATCCTCTCCGAGTACGCCGACGCGCGCTACGTCGTGGCGGGCGAGGGACCGTACAGGGTCGAGCTTGAACGCACGGTCGAAGCCGTGCTGCCTCCTCGCCTGCGAGGCGCGGTTGCGTTCCTGGGGAAGGTGTCCGATTCCGAGAAATTCGCCCTCTACGATGCTTGCGACCTGTTCGCGATGCCATCCGCCGAAGAGGGGTTCGGCCTGGTGTACGCCGAGGCTGGGGCCTTCGGAAAACCCGTGGTCGGGTGCGACGTAATGGGCGTCTCCGAGGCTGTGGCTCACGGTGAAACGGGCCTCCTGGTCCCTCCGTCCGACGCTGACGCCGTAGGTGGGGCGATTCTGCGCCTCCTTAGAGACGAGAACGAGCGAGTGCGCATGGGCGAGAACGGAAGGCGGCGCATGGAGTCCATGTCCAGTTGGCGCGAGAACGCCAGGCAATACCAGCAGCTTATATGGGAACTGAAGGGTGAGTAGCAGCGCATGGATGTACCGACACAGCAACCCGAGAATGACCGTGCCACAGTGCTGATGCCCATTAATCACTATCTGCCCGGCTACAAGGCGGGCGGACCCATCCGCAAGCTGGCAAGCCTGGTCGAGGGACTTGGGGGCGAGTACACTTTCAAGGTGGTGACCAAGGACCGTGACTTCAAAGACAGGACCGCCTACCCAGGGGTTGCCATTGACACGTGGAGCCACGTAGGCAAGGCTGAAATAGGATACCTGTCCCCCGACTCCCTATCCTTCTGGAGGCTGCGGCGTCTCTTGCGCGATACCGACTATGATTTGATGTATTTGAACAGTTTTTTTGAGCCGCACTTTGCCATCAAACCCTTGCTCTTGCGCCGCCTGGGGCTAATTCCCCCAAGACCCGTGATTGTCGCACCCAACGGGGAGTTCTCCGTGGGTGCGCTCAAGCTCAAGGGCCTTAAGAAGCGCCTCTACATGCTCATCGCCAGGCTGCTCAGACTGTACAGGGGCGTTCTCTGGCAAGCTGCCAGCGAGTACGAGGTCGCCGACATCCGTCGAG
>JAGWBG010000162.1:4586-5117 GCA_021296015.1 Dehalococcoidia bacterium
ATCGCTCGCAATCCTGTCACCGGCGGGCCTGCCACTGGGAAGCCACAAGAATCATCCCCCAAGGAGCCGGGTGCTCTTAACCTGGTCTTCCTGTCGCGGGTCTCCAGGATGAAGAATCTGGCCGGCGCTCTCAGGATGTTGTACGGCTTGGAAGGGAAGATTAGCTTTGACATATACGGTCCCCTGGAGGACACGGCTTACTGGGCCGAGTGTCGGAAGATTATCCGCTCCCTGCCCGAGAACGTGGCTGTGACATACCGCGGGGCTGCTTCCCACGAGGAGGTCGGACGGGTGATGGCCGAGCATGACCTGTTCCTCCTCCCCACTCTGGGTGAGAACTTCGGCCACGTCATCTTCGAGTCCCTTGCTGCCGGGTGCCCGGTGCTCGTCAGCGACCGGACCCCCTGGCGCGGTCTGGAAGAAAAGGGCGTGGGCTGGAACGTGCCATTGGATGAAGGGGCGCGATTTCGAGCGATATTGCAAGGGTGCGTGGACATCGACTCGGAGACACATGCCTCCCTCTCGCGGCGC
>JAGWBG010000163.1 GCA_021296015.1 Dehalococcoidia bacterium
CGATCCGACGTAAACGTCCAGCCTCTCGCCTACTTTGGAGGACGCATTCCGGGGTATCTTGCGGTGCTCGAGCAGCCTGGTGAGCTGGTCATAACGGCGCGCCCGGCCTCCTCCAATTTGAGCACGCCCGAGGTAGCCCATTGCAACGTCAGTAGTTGGACGCGCATTTCCGATAACGTGATGCCGCCACGAGCAAAGGCCATTACCAACTACCAGAACAGTCGTTACGTCTCCACCGAGTCCCAGATTAACGGGTATGACTTTGGCATTATATTAAATGAGGCCGGCAAGGTGTCGGAGGCAAGCTATGCTTGTATCTATATTGTTCGTGATGGTGTGGCTATCACCCCTCCGGTAAGCGCCGGCATCCTGGAGAGCATTACCCGCGATGTAGTCAGGCAGATGCTGGAGCAGGATATGAGGGTATCCGTGGTAGAGCGGGATGTGGACCGGACGGAGCTGTACGTTGCCGACGAGGCCTTTATCTGCGGCACCGCAGTGGAATTGCAAGCTATTGGAAGTGTAGACAGGTATAAAGTGGGCAGCGGAGAGATGGGGAATGTCGTCTCAAGGTTGGTAAGGCTGTTCGACAAGGTGGTCCGAGGGTCCGACCCCCGATATGCCCAATGGTGTACACCAGTGTATGGAAACTGAGCGTCTCAGGGGTAGACTAGGCCCCCGGCTCTGGTTGGATGCCGAGGGCCGTCAATAGACTTCTACCGCATTAGATCCTCACCCTCCGGCAGTAAGTGCCTGCTCCAAATCTGATATAAGATCGTCTGCGTTTTCCAACCCTACCGAAACCCTCAGCAGGTCATCCGGAGTACCGCTCTCTGGTCCCTCGATTGACGCCCGGTGCTCGATGAGGCTTTCGTAGCTACCCAGACTAGTGGCCCTGACGAAGAGCGAAGTACCGGCGGCAACCCTGAATGCCGCTTCTCGTCCTCCTTGTACCCTGAAAGAGAGCATACCGCCAAACAGGTCCATTTGCCGGCGAGCGATGTCGTGGCCGGGATGACCCTTCAACCCTGGATAGTAGACCTCCAGGACTTTGGGATGACCGTCAAGGAATGTAGCTACCTTGGCGGCGCTTTCCGAGTGGGCCCGCATACGGTAAGGCAGGGTACGGATGCCCCTGAGAATCAGCCAGCAATCAAAGGGAGAAGGGACTGCTCCGCCTTGCTGCTGGATCCTGCCAATCTCTTCGAATAGTCCGTCCTGTCGGGCAGATACTACAATCCCTCCGGTTACGTCCCCGTGGCCTCCCAGGTACTTGGTAGTTGAATGGACTACCAAGTCGGCCCCCAGGTCAATGCACCTCTGGAGCGCCGGGCTGGCCCAAGTATTGTCGCAAAGACAAGTAATTCCCCGCTGGCGGGCGACCTCTGTCATCGCTGCAACGTCAGTGATCTTCAGCAAGGGGTTCGAGGGAGTCTCAACTATCAAGAGCCTTGTGGAGGGGATAATCGCTTGCCGGACTACATCAATGTCCGTCATGTCCACAAAGGAGGTGTCCAGATTCCATCGGGCCATCACCTCTCTGAGTAGACGAGCGGTACCGTGATAGATGTCCCGAGGAGCGATGACGTGGTCGCCAGGGGAAAGGGACTGGAAGACGCTCATGATGGCGGCCATCCCAGAACCGAATGCTGCTGCGGCAACTCCTCCCTCAAGGTCTCGGACACATTCTTCCAGGAGTTTTCGCGAAGGGTTGCCGGAGCGCCCGTACACAAACCCATGCGGGTATGACCCGTCGGCCTCCCGCTCAAAAGTGGTGGACATGTGTATTGGTGGAGTGATAGCACCTGTAACGGGATCAACAGAGCGCCCGCTGTGAACGGCGATTGTCTCGATATTCATTGGTCGCCTCCCTATAACGTCTGATGCAAATTAGCCCTTTGTGTATCGTCCCTGGCCTTAGCGTGACCCAGTGACATTCCTGCCTGTCGGCAGACAGGTCAGGTCCGTGTCGTTCAGAATGCACCATCATGTCATTTTGAGTCCACCTGCGGTTCGCGGAAAGAGGAAGGGTTCTAAGAGAGCTCTGAAAAACCTCATTCCAGCGCAGGCCGGAATCCAGAAATTTGGAGAGTCTGGATACTGGCCCCGTATCAAGTGTGGGGCAGGCTTTTCGTCAGTATGACGGCTTGGTGGGTCGCTGTTTCCGACTTATTCCGGGTTTCCCTTTGTTGCGCGCCGCCTCGACGGGCAGGAAAGATGGAGAGCCTGCCCCCGTACTTGATACGGGGCAGGCTCTTCGATGGAATGATGATTGGGTTATCGCTCCGACCCTGGCCTTGCCACATTATTTTGTCCAGGGTGGTGAGCGTAAACGTTCAGGCGAATTGGAAAAGTGATTGGCTGCTACGTTCGCCAGGCTCTAGTTGGGAGTCCACAGCAGCGCCCGTATCTCGCCAAACTCCTTGTCCAGTTTTTGCCATGAGTCGCCTGCATCTTCACTAATATATACGTAGCCGTTTGTACTGTTTGCCATTACTCTATTGGGGTTCGACGGATGAGTGGCAATCCAGTATATGTTTGAGTTGGATTTTACCGGCAGCGTCAGGGCTTCCCAAGTCTTTCCCCCGTCCCTTGAGCGCTGGACAGTCCCGGTATCTCCGGGTATCGAGTTCCCGTTGCCGACGAAGACGGTGTTCGGGTCGTCGGGCTTGATGGCGGCGGCGCGGCAATAGGAGAACCGGTCACCTTCGTGGAATTTGGGGAACTCGTGATAGTCCCAGCTTTCGCCCTCGTCGGTGCTGGAGAAGACTCCCGTGGGGCCTGGTGCGTAAATCCGGGTCTGTTGGCCTATCGCAATTTTGATGTCGTGGATGTCGGTGTGAATCGGCTCCCAGCCAGGGTCGGGCATCTGGAGCCAACTGTCTCCTCCGTCGAGACTTTTGTATACACCTCCCCACTCGAATCCGGCCCAGACGGTGTTGTGGTCGCGGGGGTCAACTACAATCGCGGTCGCCTTTGGTGCGAAGCCTCCCAACTCCGGAGCGATGTCAATGGCCATCTTCTCCCAGGTCTTGCCCTTGTCCCTGGTGCGGAAGACGCCCGGAGGGCTAATCCCACCAAAAAGGGTATTGGGGTCGCCGGGGTGAAATGCCACTGACCACATTCTGAATCCGTCCATGGGTGAGTCCAGTTTCTCCCAGGTCTCTCCGTTGTCTTCGCTGAGATAGATACCGACGTCAGAGCCGGCCAGAATACGGTGAGGGTTGCTCGGGTCACAGGCCAACGACCTGACCTGGTTTTCACCCGGACTGGGGAAAGGCCATCCGACTTTACGCCAGCTTTCCCCACCATCGGGGCTGTGCCAGCCTCCCCCACCAATGGTGCCAAGACAAATAGTGAAGTCATTTGCCATGGTCATCTCCTCCTACTTTAGCATTTCATACCATTACATAATGGTATGGCACTATAATAGCCCAAGTCTTGAAGAAATGCTACTCCTGTCTGTCCATTGTGTTATAATCCCCCGTGAAAATTGCTTCAAGAGGACGAGACTAGAGGGAGAAGGACTGACATGAAGATAGCGGTATTGGGTGCTGGTGCCATGGGCGGTATTGTTGCCATCGGGCTTCACCGAGGCGGCAACGACGTGGTGATTATTGACCCCTGGAAGGCCCACGCAGAAGCCATTCGTACCACAGGCTTTCAGATGACCGGGTACTACGGCGGTCAACCGGTGGAGTGGCGTGGCGTGATGCCAGCGATACACATAGACGAGCTCGACCAACTTGAAGATAAGCTAGACGTGGTGTTCGTGTCTGTGAAGGGGTACAATACCCGCTGGTGTGTGGAGCGCATCAGACCCTATCTCGCCGATAATGCCATGGTAGTATCCGTTCAGAACGGAATTAACGAGCCGACAATCGCAGAGGTCGTCGGGCCGGAACGGACCATCGGGTGCGAAACGTTGATGGGGGGCCAGACCTGGGAGCCAGGGCATATACACCGTACCCAGGGAGGGAACCCGGCGGCGATGGACTACATGATTGGCGAATACACCGGTGGGGTAACTCCCAGGGTCGAACGACTGGCCGAAGTTATGGCCGGTAGCGTGGGCACCTGCGGGGTTTCCGACAGTGTCATGGACGAAGTTTGGACAAAGTTCGTGGTGAACTGCGGCGGTAACTTGCTTGCGGCCGTCACTTCCTGGGACAGCCGAGAACTGGGACTTAATCGCACGGCACGTGTAAGGTTCAATCTACAGGACGAGGCCATCACTGTGGGCGAGCAGTTGGGTATCAAGTTCGGTAATTTCGCCGGCAGCGTGGGTGTCATCCTGACTCCGGAGGACATAAAGCAGGCGGCGGGTGGAGAGCGCCCGGACCTCGAGGAGCAAGTGTACGAGCAGGCCAAGAACTCCGTCGTAGTGACTCGCCCGTCCACGTTGCACGATGCTCTGAGGGGCACGCCAATGGAAGTTGAGCAGTTGAACGGGTACGCCGTGCAGCAAGCCGAGAACCTGGAGGTCCCCGCTCCTTATAACCGGGCGCTGGTGCGAGTAGCCAGGCTGGTCAACGAC
>JAGWBG010000164.1 GCA_021296015.1 Dehalococcoidia bacterium
TGTTCCAGGAACGTCTTCTCCCCGTCGGCGTGGGCTTCTTCCTTGTCCTCAAACTCCCAGTCGAACCGGTTGTAGGGGAACCTGGGGAGCTTGGCAGAGATGGTCCAGCCCGTGAAGGCCCTGGAGCACTCCTGCACGTCATCCTCGGTGTAGTTGCCCACGCCCATGCTGAATAGCTCCAGTAGCTCGCGGCCCCAGTTCTCGTTTACGGCGTATGCGTGGTTATCGCAGTTATCCAGCCAGTAAATCATAGCGGGATTTTTGGATACCTCCACAAGCAGCTCCCGGTAGTTTCCCATCCCCTTCTCGCGGAACAGGTCTATCTGGTCGGTCATCTCATCGTAGTTATCGAGCTTGGATTGCCCGGTGGCGAACACATGATGCCAGAAGAGGGCCATCTTCTCTTCCAGTGGTGCCCTCGTGTTAAGCAGGTGATAGAGCCACGTGGCGCTGCCCATGCCGGGGGACGTAACCGGTTTCCAGAATCCGGGTTGATATCGGAGAAACACGTACCTATCCACAGGCTTCTGCTTTTCGGGGTGCAAAAGCTCCTCCACCGTCGCCTCATACCCCTTTGCTACGCGGGCTTCCAGTTCATCCCGGTCTGCTCCAAATCCTGCACGACGCATCAGGTGGGCCATTAAAGCTATGTCTTTGTTGGCCATTCCTCCGCCTCCTTATGCCAGGAAATTCATCCGAAAATGGCGTCTCAAGCAGCCTATCCGAAGGCCCGCCTGTGGGAGGCAGCCGTCTCCTCACAGGTGATGAACTCCAGCAAGGCCGCTTGCCCGTTCTCCGTCGCCTTGCGGGCGCGCTGGATAGCTGGGCTAATCTCCGATGGATTCTCCACCCGCTCTGCGTAGCCGCCCATCGCCGTGGCCATGTCGGCGTAGTTGCCGCCCAGGTCCCTGGTCTTGTAAAGCTCATGGGAAATGGGCATTGCCCGCGTCTCGGCTGCCATTGTCGAGTTGTTTGAGACGATTGCCAGTATGGGCAGGTTGCTTCGCACCGCGGTCTCAAAGTCCAGACCTACCATGCCGAAAGCGGCGTCGCCCATCCAGTGGATAGCCAGCTTGTCCGGGGCTGCCAGCTTTGCGCCGATGGCAAGCCCAAGTCCGGTTCCCAACCCGTGGGACTTGCCCCATCCCAGATAGCTCCGGGGCACCGATGACCGGTAGAAGGGGACCATCTGGTCTCTGGGGCTTCCTGAGTCGTGGGTGACGATGGCGTCTGCCGGGTCCACGGTCTGCATCAGTTCCCAGATGACCCGGTATGGAGTCATGGGTACTTCGTCAGAGGTGAGCTTGGGCATCCACTCGCCAAGCCACACATCCTTTGCCGCTTTGACATCCCGGGCCACAGTGCCGTCACCATCCCGGCTGTTGCTCCCCAGTCGGTCCTTGACTGCCTCTATAAGCTGCCCCAGCACCAGCTTGGCGTCGCCGATGATTGGATAGTCTATGCTGTAGTCCTTGTTAATATCCCTGTCGTCGTTGGTGGCCTGAATCATCACCTTGCCGGGAGGGATGGTCAAGGTCATGCCGTGTTTGGTGAAGCTGGTCCCTATTCCGAAGATAACGTCGGCCTTGCCGACAAATTGGACGACGGCGCCTGCCGACGTGGCCGCGCCAGTGCCCAGTGACAGGGGGTGGTCCTCCGGGAAGGAACTCTTGCCTGCCAGGGTGGTCATTACCGGGACCTGCAATAGCTCGGCCAACTGCTTAAGTTCCGCGGTGGCCTCGGCGTACATCACCCCCTGTCCGGCTTGAATCACCGGAGAGCGGGCCTCCAGCAGTACCCGTGCAACCTGATCTATGTCTCTGGAGTTGGCGGCGGAGCGGGTAACCTTCACCGGCTGGTACAAGGATGCGGATTCGTCAACCTCCTGCAGGGCTATGTCGGCAGGAATCTCCACCATGACCGGCCCGGGACGACCCATTTTCAGAGTGCTGAAGGCACGGCGCATAATCTCGGATACCCGCTCTCCCGTGTTGACCTCCTCGACCGACTTGGTCACCGGGTCGTAGACGCGCCTGGAGTTGAAGTGGGGCGAAATGCCTGCCCGCTCTATCGGATGACCCAGGGGGAGCACCAACATGGGTACGGAGTCGGAATAGGCAGTTGCTATGCCGGAAAAAGCGTTCTCAGCCCCCGGTCCGTACTGCATGGCGAACACACCCGGGGGGCGTCCATTGGTGACTCGGGCGAATCCGTCAGCAATACCTACACCAACCCGCTCCTGCCGGCAGATGACGGGCCTTATGCCTGCTCCGGCGGCGGCCTCGATTACGGGTGTGGTGGGGAAACACGGAATGTACTCGACCCCCTCGCGTTTCAGTATCTCCGATATGGCGTCAATCACTCTCATGGGGTATCCTCCTGTTCTTATTTCGGAGACTCAAGGGTAAATTTCTGACGTGGTCATGGGTCAGAGTCCAGATACCCCTGAGCCGAACATCGGCTGACTGAGGTAGCCTCTCAAATAGTTGATGATGGTCCCGTAGGCAGCTTCCTTGTCCTGGCTGAGGAAGGAATGACCCCCTTCAAACATGTACAACTCAGCGCCTGGGATGGCTGCTGCGATGCGCTCCTGGTTCTCGGGAGGTTGCTGGGCATCGTATTTGCCGCCCAGCACTATTGTCGGTATCCTTATCTGCCCAAGGCGGTCATAGGTGTTATGGGACTGTCGGGCCTCTATGATGTGGGGTAGTCCCACAGAGTTTGGAGGGTAGGCTTCCCGGTCCCGCTTGTAGTCCTCCACCATCTTTCCCATCTCCTCCCGGTGGGAGGCAATGTACTCAGGGGTGCGCCTGCTATCCCCAAGGGCCAGAAATGCCAGGATATTCTCATCATGGCTCCGGTTGGGATTCATCAGGACGGGGCCGAAGTCAACGGCACCACCCCCTTCGCCGCCGCTGCTGGCGCAGCACATTACGAGCACCAATACCCTCTCGGGGTGCCGCAAGGCGAGTTCCTGGACTACCATGCCTCCAAAGGAAACCCCCACTACGAGCGCCGGACTGAATCCGGTGGCTTCCATAAGGCCCGCGGCGTCGTCGCCCATCATGGCGGTCGTGTAGGGCATATCGGGCGCGTTCTGGTCAAAGGCAAGCACACGGAAGTGGTCCACAAGAGGATTCCGGTCCATTGAGGCTGAGCGCAGGTCGCTTATCGCCCCGCCGATGTATACCAGCGGGGCGCCCGACCCGTGTACTTCGTAGTACATCTCAATGTCGTTAACTTTGACCTTCGGCATCTCTCACCTGCGTGTCCCGGATGACGGGTTGGTGGTCAATCTGTGGGGCCTCTGTGCTGAGGCTCCGGGGTTAATGGGTATCACGTCCTACAGGCCCAGTTTTTGACCCCTACATTGTACTGCCTCGCTTTAATAACTACAAGCCGAACCGTAAATCATTCGGGTTTCAGCCACCGGGGAGGGTATAGGTGGCTGGTGTCTCCACCACGCGGCCCTCCCGCTTGAGCTTGGCCAGGTGTGTGAGCACGTTCCTCGCCGCTGCCCCACGAAGCCCTTTGTGAAGGTTAGGCGGGTAAACGTAGCGCACTATGTCGTCAACGTTGGTGATGCCCCTCTCCAGGGCGATGATGACCTGTCGCTCCCTCTCCTGCCTGTGGACAATATAGGACTGTATCCGTGAGGTGGCATCGGTTACTACGGGACCGTGGCCCGGGCAGATGGTCTTCGGGCGATACCTTGCCAGCACCTCCAACGACCTCATATAGTCGTACAGGTTGCTAACGGTCGAAGAGGACGCTCCGAGTATGGTATCTCCACTGAACATCACCCGTTCCCTGGGAAGATAATAGCACACATGGTCGTCCTCGTGACCCGGAGTGAACAGTGCCCGCAGGGTCACGCCCCCGCCCGTCTTTATCGCCTCCCGCGAGCCTAATTTGAGAACGTTCTCTTGTCCCAGTACGTGCCCCAACCTGTCTGCGAGTTTGGGGTGGCACCGCACGGGGCAATTCATTCTCTCCTGGAGCCGGTCCAGCCCACCTATGTGATCGCCGTGTCCGTGGGTAATGACTATCGCGCTGATACGGGGAGAACCCAACCCGGCATAGAATTCCAGGATTCGGCGTGTCCATTCCCTGTAGTGCTCTCCGGTATCAATGACCACCATCTCCTGGGAAGGGTCGCCCACGAAGTAGATGTTGGACCCTCCCGGGTGCATGATACCGCCGTCGTCGCGGTCTTCGGCTATGTGGAGTCTATATACGTGGGGTGTGACCTGCATGGAGCGGCTCCTTCTCCTGTGGAAGCAAGAGAGAGTATGGGTTGATTGTACCCCTGCGGGCTAACGTGTCAAGGCTGACCCTGGCTGGCATAGGACAGTCTGCCATTATAGAATATATCCGAATCTGCCAAGCCCACACCACCCACAGCAAGGCAGGAGGAGATGGACACATGAAAGGCAAGGAAGTCAAGTTCTGCGTCCGTATACACCAGAGCGGGTACAGCTACGAGTCTCTGGAGCGCATCTGGACCGAGGCCGACAGGCTGGGATACCATGCAGCCTCCCTCTACGACCTGCTGAACGTGCCCACCCTGGAATGCTGGACGACTCTCTCCGCTCTGGCGGCGAAGACGGAGAGAATCATGCTCATACCTATGGTGTTGGCCAACCTGTACCGCTCTCCGGCCCTCCTTGCCAAGATGACCTCCACTCTGGATGTCATCAGCGGTGGGAGGCTGGAACTGGGTATAGGAGCAGGTGGAGGGGAGTCCGACCATATAGCCTCGGGGTTTTCATATCCCCCCACGTCGGTGCGAGTCAAGATGCTTGAGGAGTCCGTCGAAATAATCAAGCTGCTGTGGAGTGAGCCGGAAGTCAGCTTCCAAGGACGCTACTACACTCTGGACCGGGCGAAAAATGACCCCAAGCCCGTACAAAAGCCAAGGCCGCCCATTCTGGTGGGAGGGCGCGGCGAGACCCACCTTCTGAGGGCGGTGGCGGAGTGTGCCGATATATGTAACATGGGTTTCGAGATGAGTCTGGAGGAGCACCGGGCAAAGCTGGGTATTCTCGAAGAACATTGCAAGAAGAGGGCGCGAGATGTCTCGCAAATTGAGGTGAGCCATAACACCCGGGTCTTGATTGGCGAGAACAGCGAGGAGTTCGACAGGTTGGTCTCCGAGGGTGCGGCCGGTTCCGATATGAGCACTGACGCCTATAAAGCGTCCCTGGCTAAAGCCGTTGCAGGGACGCCTGAGCAGTGCGTGGAACGGATAAAAAGCTATGTGGATGGCGGTATCACCTACTTCTTCCTCCTCTTCCCCGACCCCATCCCATCCGAGAGCCTGCGGCTGTTCGCAAGGGAGGTTATGCCCCATTTTTCCTAGTGCGGTTGCTTGACCGGAGAGAGGAAGTCTTTCAAATATACTACCGGAGTAGACGGGGGCTGCAAAATTGACAATGGCCGAGGGTTGGAGTAGCCTTTAGGCACGGAACAGGGACATCGGCAAGGGAATTTGAGTGAGTGCCTGAAAGTCGGTTTTGAATGACCAGGAGGTGCTTCCATGTTTCTGATGAGGTTTACGGAGCGGGCCTACGTCCACTATACGGAGGATGATGTAAGGAATAGCCCCAATAGCGCAGTAAGGCTGACATTCTCCAACAACCACTTTGACCCGCAGAAGGGGGCCGATCTCTATAACGAGTACCTGGACGAGTACGAGTACTGTGAGGAGATAGGGTTCGACGGTCTGATGCTCAACGAGCACCACAATACCCCCACCTGCATGGGAGCGGCCATGAACCTGGAGGCTGCTATTCTTGCCCGGATTACCAAGTCGCCCAAGATTGTTCTCCTCGGCAACCCACTGCCCATCTTCGATAATCCGGTGCGCCTAGCCGAGGAGTTGGCAGAAATAGACATGATTTCCAGGGGGCGTCTCGTGTCGGGCTTCGTCCGTGGGACGGGGGTCGAAAGCCTCGCTACCAACACCAATCCCCTGCATAACCGGGAGCGGTTCCAGGAAGCCCACGACCTGGTTATCAAGACCTGGACCACGCCCGGTCCCTTTCGCTGGGAAGGCAAGCACTACCACTTCCGAGTGGTAAACGCCTATGAGGTGCCCCTGCAGAAGCCCCATCCACCGGTCTGGATTCCCGGTACTGGAAGCCCGGAAACCCTGGTCTGGTGCGCCGAACACCGCTATCCCTATATCTTTCTGGAGACGGACCGGGAGGCGACCCAGGATATGCAAGCCATCTACGCCGAGACCGCTCGCGAGCACGGCTATGAACCGGGACCTGAACACGTGGGGTATTTGCTACGAATACACGTCCAGGATACCGATGAGAAGGCCAGGGAAGTGGGCAGGGGTTTTCTGGTAGGCAACGTGGGCGTGGGCCGTGTTCCTCTCCCCAATGATTATATGTTTCCCACGGGCTACGGTAGCCGGGACCCTCGCTACTTCAAAATGAGGGAGCGAATCCGCAGCGACCCCTTCCGGGCGGGAGGTGTTGACGCTGCCACGTACGAGGCGATTCTCAACGCCAATCGGATGGTCGTCGGCAACCCGGATACGGTGGTGCGGAAGCTGCGAGAGGTGCTGTCCGATGTCCGCCCCGGGATTCTGGGGGTGTGGACCAACGATGGCTCCATCGGCCAAAGGGATACGATGCGATGCCTGGAGCTTATGGGCCAGGAAGTCCTGCCCGCCCTTCGGGAGATTGGCGACGAGTTGGAGTTGACGGACCCATTTCAGAAGTCGCCCTAGCTACGGCTTCTTGGGTATGGGTCCATGTCTTGACGTAGCTGAACTTAACGCGCAGAGGAAGGCGACTATGGACTTCGGACTGTTTATGGACTTCCGTATCAGGGGAGGTATGACCCAGGCGGAGGCCTTTGAGGAATCCTTCGGTCAGGTAGAAATTGCAGAGAGGTTGGGTATTGATACTCTATGGCTGGGGGAGTTCCACTTCAGGCCCGAACGCTCTGTTCTGGCCTCTCCCATCGTTATTGCCAGCGCCATCGCATCTCGCACCAGCAGGGTAAGAGTCGGGCTGGCTGTACAGGTTCTACCCCTGTCCAATCCCCTTCGCATCGCCGAGGAGGCTGCTACAGTGGACCACATCAGCAAGGGTCGCTTCGACTTCGGCATAGGGCGCAGCGGGGTGGTCCGTTCTTACAGGGGCTACAACATCCCTTACACGGAAAGTCGCGCTCGATTTTTCGAGTCCCTGGAAGTCATTATGAAGGCATGGGGGGAGGAGCAGTTTTCCCACGAAGGGGAGTATTACTCCTTCCAGAACGTAAGTCTGGCGCCCAAACCCTACCAGCAGCCACACCCTCCAACAAGGGTCGCAGCGGCCAGTGCAGACACATACGCTCTCATGGGAAGCATGGGATACCCTATATTCGTCGGCACCAATACACCGATGGCCCAGCTTCGGGAGCGGTTGGAGGAGTACCGGAAGGCTTGGAAAACTTCGGGGCACCCCGGAAGCGGTGATGTGGTGCTCCGCTTGCCAGCCAACTTGGCGGAGACCGAAGAGAAAGCCCGCTCCGAGCCCGAGATAAGCACCATGCAGGAGATAAAGTACCTGGCCGAGGAATT
>JAGWBG010000165.1 GCA_021296015.1 Dehalococcoidia bacterium
TCGAGGTCATATCCATCTACCCGCCCAAGGTTAAAAACTGCAATTACCAGGAAGTAGGCCACGAACCGGGTCTTGGGATGATGAAAAATATCCTCGGGCGTGCCCACTTGTTCCAAGGACCCGCTAGTCATCACGGCCACCTTATCTCCCATGAATAAAGCCTCTTCCTGGTCATGGGTGACATATATGGTCGTCACTCCGCTGGACTGAAGGATATTCTTGACCTCTTCCCTTAGCTGGGCCCTTAGCTGAGGGTCCAGACTGCTGAAGGGTTCGTCCAGCAGCAAAGCCAGCGGGTGCGGTGCCAGAGACCTGGCTAAGGCTACTCTTTGCTGCTCGCCCCCGGAAAGCTGATGTGGGTAGCGGTCAGCCAGATGATTCAAACGCACCATCTCCAGCATCTCCCCAACTCGGTCCTCTCTGGCTTGCCTGGACAATTTCCCAAGACCAAAAGCTATGTTCTGGACCACTGTCATGTTGGGAAAGAGGGCATAGTCCTGAAAAACCATGCCCAATTGCCGGGCCTCTGGAGATACCCAGCTTCCCCGGCCTGCTACCGGACGGCCATCCAGGGTGATAGTCCCGGTATTGGGAGACTCAAATCCGGCGACCAACCGCAGTAAGGTGGTCTTCCCGCACCCGCTAGGGCCAACAAGGGCAAGAATTTCACCCTGCTCTAGGAATAGGCTGACATCCCTGACTGCTGGCGTCCCCTGGAATGTTTTAGTCACCCCTTGGCAGT
This sequence comes from Dehalococcoidia bacterium, assembly GCA_021296015.1. Taxonomy (GTDB): domain Bacteria; phylum Chloroflexota; class Dehalococcoidia; order Lucifugimonadales; family JAGWBF01; genus JAGWBG01. Next base: position 743 of record JAGWBG010000165.1, read on the forward strand.
GGATTACCGGGTGGCTCGCCATAGCCACCTCTCTGTCAAGAGTATCGGATATGGGATTACTATCTAGCCCATCTGTGCCAGTGGCTGGTGTCCACGTCCGTAAGCTCAAGCTCATTGCTTCCCTTTCCTCTGATAACCGGTCGGAAGTGCTGCCATCCCCGGCGACCACGCCCCAGGAGCTATGGGCGAGATTCTATATTAAGCTAAAAGGTTTGTCAATGCTTAACGCATTGATAAGCAGTCGTATATTTGTTGTCCCGGATACCGGACTAAGTCCTGTGGCGAGAGCCAGGCCACGCTATAGGTACGGCGTACTGGTCTACCGGGCATTCTTGGTACCGTGCCTCAATCTCCATACTCCACAAATGGAGCCACAGGGTCCCGTATCGCCGGACCACGCTGCTTGAGGTTTCAAGCCCCTCCGCCTGTTGCTGAGGGCTATGCCCATTTTTCACCCTTAGCACGTTGATGTCCAGAAACATAGTCCATACCTCCTGGGTTTCCCTATTTTCTATCTGATTCAGAGGGTAGGGCCTCTTCAGCGAGATGCCCTTTATGCGGCTATACCCCAACCCCAGCCTGTTTCCTCATGGTTATGATGAGGCGGGACGTCCAGTCCCTCAATGACCTCTCTAAAGGCGTCGGGAATCTCGGGTAGGTCTGTGGATTCTGCTGAGAACCTGGATGCGTTTAGCCCGTATCGATTTAAGAGACCTTCTCCAACTACAAACACAGGAATACCCTGGTGGATGGCAAAGCTCAAGCCTGAGGCCACATCTATGTCCACTTCGATAGTCCTGTAACCAGCTTCTAGGCGCAGGGCACCTACTATCGGGCCATTTCCCATTTCTCTTAAGTTCATGCTGGTGATGGTGGCATTAAATGCATCCGCAATAGCACACAGCATATGATGGTGGGAGCAGTGGCTGGTGGCTAGGCCGTTCATCTCGGCAGAGATATACCTGGCTTGCTCCATATTGAGGGTGATGGCAAGACACCTATTTGAATCTTGAAGTCGAAGCAGGAGCTTGGCTTTGTCAGTACGGTCGTCTCTAAGCACACGGTATGGATTGACTGGTATCATGTTCGCGTCCTCCATCTACAGAATTTTGACGTAGAGTGTATATACTTATTAATAATATAAGTATATACTTAGTGAATATATTTGTATATACAATAAAATTATACCTATGTCAAGCGCTCTTGGAGTTTTGGCAAGGTCTTCCGGGTCTCCCATATTACTGGTGATTTCCGTCATTCCCACAAAAGGAGCCCTTTGTGTAACGGCAGTTCAAGGCTCAACCTCATGTCATTCTGAACACGACGAAGCGTAGCGAAGAATCTTAAGAGTTATGCCCTTCAGAGCGGACTATTTAGATTCCTCGCTCCGCTCGGGATGGCAGAGGGTTATACAGAGGTCTCATTTTGTAGAGAAAGACGAGGTTGGCGAGTTGAGTCTTACACGCGTCTCCAAGCCTCTTTTGCTATTGACTCCCTTTCGGCTTCTGTGTTAGGCTTGTGCGGTAACGTTATGCCAGGGCAAAAGGACTTTAGCCCTGTGAAAGGAGAGCCAAGATGCTAGTAGTTACTTCTCCTGCTCTGGAGAAGCTCAAGGAAGTCTTGGATGAGCAGGGTGAAAAGGATTCTGCTCTGAGAGTTATAGCTGTTCCGGCTGAGCACGGCGGCGTTCAGTACATGATGACCATGGAGAAGGAAGTCCAGAAGGACGATACGATCCTTGACATGGACGGCATTCGTTTCTTGATGGACTCCGATAGCGAGCCCTTCTTGGAAGAGGCCACCATAGACTACGTGGAGGACCTCACAAGGGTGGGTTTCGTGATTAACAACCCCACGTTCGCTTCGGCTGGCTGCGGCAACGGCGGCTGTGGTTGCGGCAACGGCGGCTGTGGTTGCGGGAGCGGTCACTAAATAGCCCCCAACCAATGGCAGCACAGACTGATTTAGTGTCGAATCAACTGAATGGCCCCTGTATACAGGGGCCATTTGTTTCCGCTATAGCTCCAGTGCCTCTGCGAGACGCCGCTTGTGGTAGCGGGGGTCGCCGAGGTAATGGTACAGGGTACGAGACATCTCGGTGTGGAGTGTCAGTCCGTATTCCGTCATTACGCCGACCCCGGCGTGGACTTCGTGGGCGTAGTTACATGACTGGTAGTAGGCCTCGCTGGAGACCCCTTTAGCCAGATTCACACTTCCGGCAGTGGGCCTCCCGGTGTCCAGCTTCCACAGCGCCTCGTATGTAGTCCAACGTGCGGCATCCAGGTAGTTCACCAGATTGATTATATGGTCCTGCACTCGTTGAAAACGCCCAATGGGCATCCCGAACTGTACCCGGGTCCGGCTGTAGGCGACCGACATGTCGAATACGGCTTCACATCCTCCAACCTTGTATGCACACAATACCGGGATGGCCTTCTCCATAGCTCGCTCCAGAGTATGCCACCCTTTACCTTCATCGCCCAGCAGGGCCGAATCAGGAACATCCACAGAGTTAAACTCGACCACGCCTGACGTTGTCAAAAACCCGGGCAGGTTTCGCTTCGTGATACCCGGAGAATTGCTATCCACAATGAGGAGGGAGATTCCATCGGAGTGGTCTGAGCCTTCTCCAGAACGAACGGCGCAAATGTAGTGACTGGCCGTTTGTGCGTCCTGTACGAAGAGTTTCACCCCGTTGAGAAGGAATCCTCCGCTCTTGCGGGTGGCTTTCATCTGGACCCACTGAGGCCCCCAGCCATAGTCCGACTCGGTCAGGGCCAAGGTCGGGGTGTGACTGCCACCCGCTATAGCCGGGAGTATGTGACGCCTTTGCTCCTCAGAGCCACCCTCCAGCACCGTCAGAACGCCGAGGATGCCCGACGAAAAGAAGGGGCCGGGGATGGGACCTCGGCCCAGCTCCTGGAACAGGACTCCCGCATCAGTCAGAGAGCCTCCTGCTCCTCCATACTCCTGAGGAACACAAATCCCCAGCCAGCCTATGTCTGCCACCTTTTCCCAGAGGTCAGGGGTATGGCCCACATTTCTGCTGCTCAGGTCCAGCAGCACCTCTTTGGGATACTCCCTCTGTATGAACTCCTTGGCCGAGTTCCTGAGCATCTCCTGGTTTTCGGTAAGGGACAGGTCCATTTGTTACCTCTCCTGTACTTCGTCAGTCTGGATTTGCTGAGTTACTTTCATACTCCGCACTTCTGGGAAGGGCTGGTGTATACCGGGGGCTTTCCGTTTTCCCAATTTCTCCTTCACACACCTTGTCCCCCTTATCCTAGCCTTCTCCCGCCAGGGGAGAAGGGACAATGCCCCCCTCCCTTGATGCGAGAGGGTTGGGGTGAGGGTGAATAATCGAAATACCCTGGGGTGTGTAGGTGCATCTTACGCAAGTGCGCCGGCCTGCTCCCTGGTGGCCCGTCCGATGCCAATGCGGCGAGCCATGATTACCTTCTGAATATCGGCAGTCCCGCCGGGATGGATGGCAACGATGCTGGAGCGCTGATGTGCCTCCACGTGCCCTTCCGACGGAGCCCAGCTAGGGTCGTTGGTCAATGCGTAGGGACCGAGGACTTCCAGGATAGCCTTGCCCATCCTGAGACCGGACATCTTGCGGTGGTACGATAGCTGAGGTCCCTCGT
>JAGWBG010000166.1 GCA_021296015.1 Dehalococcoidia bacterium
ATCCCGGGCCAGGTACTCCAGTTCCACCAGCATATCGTCGCAGCCGAAGAGAATAAGCTCATCCTGGGTCTTGCCCCGCGCCTTACCCCAGAGCGCCCACGTTATAGCGTCCAGAAGGGCCGACTTGCCATGCCCGTTCTGTCCGCACAGACAGGCTACGTGAATACCGTCAAGGTCCAGAGGCGGCACACCGTCTCGGTAGCACAGGAAGTTTTTCAGGGTCAGCTTGAGAGGTATCATGGCTACTTCTCCGGTGATTTCAGATTATTCTAGCACATCCACCTCTCCGCTTCAGAAGCAGCCGGAGGCCGGAATCCACCCATGCCGGCGTTGTGACAGCTTTGAAATATCCTGACTTTAGAGGGGTTTGCTAAAGCGGGATGATATAGAATGGCCCCGATAGTTCAGTATCGGGGCCATTGGTTCTTGCTCCGGGGTAATTGGTGGTACTGGGCTTTTAATACTCCATTGGAGGCATGGGCGGGCCGGCCGCAGCTTCCTTCTGGGGTATTTCGGTGATCATTGACTCGGTGGTCAGTACCATGCCTGCGACGCTGGCGGCGTTCTGCAGGGCCGAGCGGGTTACCTTCACCGGGTCAACAATACCCTGGTCAAGCATCTGGGCGTACTCTCCTATGTCGGCATCGTAGCCATAGTCGTCCTGATGCTGTCTCACCGAATCGAGGACCACGGCGCCTTCCTGTCCGGCGTTCTGGACTATGAGGCGTAGGGGTACTTCCAGGCCTCGCGAAATAATGTTTGCGCCTACCGACTCATCGCCATCCAGCTTCAGGGAGTCCAGCGCCCTCTGGGCCCTTACCAGGGCTACCCCGCCTCCGGGGACAATGCCCTCTTCGACGGCCGCTCTGGTGGCTGATAGAGCGTCTTCCACACGGGCCTTGCGCTCTTTCAACTCTATCTCCGTAGCCGCACCCACCTTTACAACCGCCACGCCACCGGACAGCTTGGCCATTCTCTCCTGCAGCTTTTCCCTGTCGAACTCGGAGGTGGTCTCTTCAATCTGGGACCTTATCTGGGTTATGCGGCCCTTGATGGCATCCTCAGAGCCTCTGCCCTCAACTATGGTGCACTCATCCTTGTTGGCCGTGACCCTTCTGGCCTGTCCCATGTCGTTGACGGTGGCGCTGTCCAGCTTACGTCCCGTCTCCTCGCTGATGACGGTGCCGCCGGTGAGGATGGCTATATCCTCCAGCATGGCCTTGCGCCGGTCGCCAAAGCCCGGTGCCTTGACAGCCAGGATGTTGAGAGTGCCACGGAGCTTGTTAACCACCAGAGTGGCCAGGGCCTCCCCTTCCACATCCTCGCCGATTATCACCACGTTCTTCTTCCCTATCTGGAGCAGTTTCTCTAGAACGGGGAGCATGTCGGACACGGCGGACACCTTCTTGTCGGTGATGATGATGGACGGGTCCTCTATGACGGTCTCCATGCGGTCCGGGTTGGTGATGAAGTAGGGAGAGATGTAGCCACGGTCTATCTGCATCCCTTCCACGTACTCGGTCTCGTCATTCAAGCTCTTGGACTCTTCCACCGTTATGACGCCGTCCTTACCCACCTTCTCCATGGCGTCTGCGATGGTCTGGCCAATGTTGTCCTCATGGGCTGAGAGGGCGGCCACCTGGGCAATCTGGTCCCTGCTGTCCACGGAGGCGGACATACTCTTTAGCTCTGACACAATGGCTTCCACCGCCTTGTCAATGCCACGCTTGAGGGCCATAGGGTTGGCACCCGCAGCCACGTTCCTGAAGCCATCGGTGATGATTGCCTGGGCCAGCACAACCGAGGTGGTGGTCCCATCGCCGGCGGTGTCGTTGGTCTTGCTAGCAGCCTCTATGATGAGTTGGGCGCCCATGTTCTCGAAGGGGTCGGGAAGCTCAAGCTCCTTGGCAAATGTGACACCGTCGCTGCAGACCTGCGGCGGGCCAAACTTCTTGTCCAGTATTACGTTCCTGCCTTTGGGTCCCAGGGTAATCTTCACGGCGTCTGCAAGGGTGTCTATTCCAGTTCTGAGGGACTTGCGGGCATCCTCCGCGTAAGTAAGCTGTTTACCTGCCATTTCTCCTTCTCTCCTCTACTAATTAGAAATTTTGGCCAGAATATCGCTTTCTCTCAGGATGAGATACTCATCATCGCCGTCCTTGTACTCGGTGCCAGCGAATTTGGAGTAGATAACCCGATCGCCTACCTTAATCTCCATCGCAACCCGGCCCTTACCGTCTTCGGTAGACCGTCCGGGGCCTACGGCCACAACTTCTCCCTCCTGGGGTTTCTCTCTCGCGGTATCAGGCAGAATCAGCCCCGACGCCGTCGTTACTTCATCCTGATCCGCGGGCTTGACTACCACCCTTTCGCCTAGGGGTGTGAAATTTGCCACCATTGTCCTCCTTAGTTTTGAAAGTCAGTGTCTTGCACCACGATTTAGCACTCTCAGATAGTGAGTGCTAAGACTCCCAACTATAGTAAAATACCCGTCGGGCCTTGTCAATAGCCCCCTTCGGTTTTACTATTAGAGCACTTCACAGTGTGAGTGGTTGATTAGCCGGAGATGGATACGACGTATAAGACGCTGGCTTGGGATTTCAGGCCTCCCATAGTATCTATTACGCAGAACAGACCTCGTGTTTCCAACCGGGTGAACCTTCTGATGGCTATGGAACTGAGGCATCTGTTCCAACACCTGCACGAAGACGAATGTGGTGCTCGCGTTGCCATCATCACAGGTAGGGGGCGAGCATTCTCCGTTGGCCGGGAACCCATCTCCTTTGGCAAGGGCGCGAGCCGGTCTCACACCTCATCGGAGTGGCTGGAGCTTCACCGTGCGGCATCTACCCTGGCAGGAGCCGGAATGCCCGTCATCGCAGCCCTAAACGGGGATGCAATAGACCACGGGCTGGAGCTTGCCCTGGCCTGCGACCTGCGTATCTCAGCCAGGGGCGTTGCGCTGGGGTCCACCGACCTGTCCCAGGGGATAGTCCCCTGGGACGGGGGCACCCAGAGGCTGCCAAGGTTGGTGGGCAAGACCCTGGCCCTGGAGATGCTGCTGACTGTCCGGCTGCTGGATGCCGAAGAGGCCCACAGAGTCGGGTTGGTGAACGCGGTGGTAGAACCCGATGCCCTTGCCCGTAGTTCGGAAAAGATGGCCCTGGAGATAGCGTCTGGGGCACCCATTGCCACACGCTACGCCAGGGAGACGGTGCTCAAGGGCATGGATATGACCCTTGAGCAAGGGCTGAGGCTGGAGGCGGACCTCAGTATCCTCCTCCAGAGCACAGCCGACCGGGCCGAGGGCTTGCGGTCCTTCCTGGAAAGACGCGAGCCGGAGTTCAGGGGAGAGTAGGCTACAATATGGGCGGATTCCAGACCATCACCTACAGCGTAGCCGGCGGGATAGCCTACGTCGCCCTGAACCGCCCCCATGTGCTCAATGCCTACAACGTGGAAATGCGGGACGAGCTTTATCAGGCCCTGGAAGCGGTGAGGGACGATAACGAGGTCAGCATTGGGGTCTTGCGGGGGGAAGGTCGCGCCTTCTGCGTCGGGGCAGACCTGACCGAGTTCGGCACGGCCCCGTCCCAGATAGTCGCCAGAGACGTAAGATGGGAGAGGGACATTTGGGGGATGTTCCTGAGCATATCCAAGCCCCTCATCGCTTCCATACACGGATACTGCCTTGGGTCCGGCGTAGAAATAGCCCTTCTCTGTGACATCCGAATCGCATCCGATGATACGGTCTTTGGAATGCCGGAGGTGTCTCTGGGCATGATACCGGCGGCAGGAGGCACGCAAACGCTGCCCCGTACCATCGGCATATCAAGGGCGCTGGAGATGCTGCTTGTACGAAACCGGTTCGGCGCTTCCGAGGCCCTTGGTCTTGGCTTGGTGACCCGGGTTGTGGAGAGGGGGGGCCTGGTGGCTGAGACGGAAGCTACTGCTCGGCGTTTTGTTTCAATGAATCGTGGGGCGGTCAGGGCCGTCAAAGCAGCGGTATGGCAGGGCGCGGACCTACCCTTGGACTCGGCTCTGGACCTGGAGACTCGCCTGGCGCTGAGGTCTATGGCTACAAGGGAGAATTGAGAACTGGCTGATACAATTGTTTGTTATCAACCAAGCTATAGCGGAGGTAGCTCTATGAACACCACCGAGTTTCTTACCATTGCTTGCGCCATCGTGCCCGACAGGACGGCGATGGTCTTTGAGGGCAGGCTCTTCAGCTACGAGGAGCTTCAGGAGAGGGTCAACCGCCTGGCCAACGCCCTCTCGGACCTGGGAGTGGGAAGAGGTGACAGGGAAGCCATCATGCAGGTGAAGTGCAACGAGATGATAGAGACCTATTTCGCCGCCGCCATGCTGGACGCCTTC
>JAGWBG010000167.1 GCA_021296015.1 Dehalococcoidia bacterium
GCCAATGTGCCTGTTCATGGTATTGCCCATATCAAGCCTAATCTTAGCCACCCTGTCGCCGTTTTGGTCCCTCTCCAGCATACCCCTTATTCTCTGCTCTTCACTCTCAGCCCAGGCTTCCACGTTGAAGTGCTTATACCCCATATTCCTGGAGACCTCAGCCGCATGGTTCCCGGCCCGGTGCCCAAAGACTATGGTATCGAGGAGAGAGTTGGCACCCAGTCGGTTGCCGCCATGCACGCTGACGCAGGCGCATTCTCCGGCAGCATAGACGCCGGGAACCCTGGTACTGCCGTCCACGTCAGTCTTGATGCCACCCATAATGTAATGCATTCCCGGTGTTATGGGTATGGGCTCTTTCGTTATGTCAATTCCAACAAGGTCAAGACCTATGTCGTATATCTGGGAGAGCTTCTCCTTTATCAACTGTTCTCCCAGGTGGCGGCAGTCCAGAAGCACACACCCGTCAATACCATTGCCTTCGGCTATTTCCGTTGCCTCAGACCTAGAGACCACGTCCCTGGAGGCCAACTCCATCATGCTTGGAGCGTACTTCTCCATAAATCGCTCACCGTCTTTGTTGAGCAAGTAGGCACCCTCGCCTCTAGCACCCTCGGTAATCAGGACGCCGCTGCCTTTCAACGTAGTCGGGTGGTACTGGACCATCTCCATATCCATGAGGGGCGCTCCGGCCTTATAGGCCAGGGCCATGCCGTCGCCGGTGACTATCAGGGCATTGGTACTGGGCTCATACACACGACCCAAACCACCGGTGCATAGTATGACGGTCTTGGCGCGTATGACGTAGAGCCTTCCGGTACGAATTTCCAGGGCGACTACGCCGCAGCACTCCCCGTCCTCGATGATAAGAGTGGTTACAAACCACTCCTCGTAGCTGGTGACGCCGGACTTGACCAGTTGCTCGTACAGGACGTGCAGCATGGCCTGGCCCGTAAAGTCGGCCACAAAGAAGGTCCTGGCGCGGCGCTGCCCACCGAAGGCCCTGGTCCCCAAGCGGCCCTCGTCGTCACGGTTGAAAATCACCCCCATGTGTTCCATGGAGATGAGTTCCTCCCCGGCAACCCGGCACATCAACTCGATGGCGTCCTGGTCGCCCAGGTAGTCGCTTCCCTTGACCGTATCAAAAGCGTGCTCCTCCCAGCTATCGCCTCTATCCACCAGGGCCGCATTTATACCACCCTGAGCAGCGTTTGAATGACTGCGTACAGGATATACCTTGCTGATGATACCCGTATTGGCCCCACTCTGGTGGGCTGCAAGGGCAGCGCGCATCCCCGCCAAGCCCGCTCCTACTATCAGGACATCATGCTCAAGCATGGCTGTCTCCTTGTCGAGAATATTCTACCCGCCGCGGCGGGTCTCTAATTTCACTGGACGTGTTTCTTAACCAAGCTGCAATGCGCCCAACCCGCCGCAGGCGGGTCACCTATATAGGTGTAGCACCATGAGCAGCGATGCGATGCTCTTGGCGTCTCTAATCTCGCCCTGACGAATCATGTCCGGTATCTCCGGGAGAGGCACTTTATCCACCTGGAGGTCTTCGTCTTCGTCCTGCTCAAGGCTGCTGGGACGAAGCCCCGTAGCCAGGTAGGAATGCATCAACTCGGTGCAGAACCCCGGGGTAGTCCAGAAGCTGGACAAGTGCTGCAGAGAATCCGCCGTGTACCCGGTCTCTTCCTGAAGCTCCCTCAGAACGGCATCAAGGGAGGACTCCCCCTCCTCCACGCCACCGGCGTGCACTTCAAGGAGGCTTTCTTCCGCAGGTTTCCGGTACTGGCGCACCAGGACCACGTTATTTCCTTCGTCGAGGGGCACGACGCACACACAGTCGCTATGCTCGACCACCTCTCTGGTCCCCAGAGTTCCACGAGGAAGCCGTACCGTATCCACCCGCACGTTGAGTATCTTGCCCTGGAAGGCAAGGCGGCTTTCCACTGTGGGTTCATTCTGCGGATCAGTCATACGTTTCTAGTATTGGATTGCTCTGATGGTGCTCTGCCCGCCGCCAAACCCCAAGCGCCGGGTGAGAGTCGCGTAGAACTCGGTATAAGGATGAGCTCGCAGGAAGAGGGCCTTGTGAGAACTCCTCTGTATCCTCACAGTGTCTCCCGGGGCAAGCTCCCGGTCTAGGTGCCCGGCCACGCTGAGCATCACCTGGTGGTCCGTCTCCACGGTCAAATCAACCACGGAACTGGATGGAAGCACCAGAGCCGGAGCCATACCCACGTGGGGGGCCACTGCCTTGAGTATAATCTCACCTGCCTGGGGCGCGACTATGGGGCCACCCACGGAAAGATTGTAACCCGTGCTTCCGGTAGCGGTTGACACCATCACCGCATCGGCCCGGAAGTCGGTGAGATACGCCCCGTCAATATAGGCGCCTATATTCACCACTCTGGACATGGCCCCTCTGCCAACAACCGCATCATTGAGGGCATGGTAGCCGCCGGAGTCAGGAAGAGTCTCGCTACTCACAACTTGGGGGCGCTCATGTCCAGCTTGCCCATTTCCGGGGAGAACTGCTGCCTGAAGCATACAGCGTTCCTCCACCCGGCTGGTCCCTTCCATGTATACGGGAACCTTGTCCAGCGCGTCATTGGCCTCAAGCTCCGTCATAAATCCCAGGCGACCCATATTTATCCACAGTATGGGATTAGCATGGAGGACCGCCAGTCCAGCGGCACGAATAATAGTGCCATCCCCGCCCACGGTTTAGATGAGGTCGGTATTCCTGGCCTCAGAGGCATCCGGGTCAATATCGGAGGTGGAACGCACCCAGACCCTATTCTCCAGGTTAAGGCGCTCAAACAAGGCTGAAGTCATTGCCTTGGCTTCGGGCACTCTGGAGTTATAGATGATTCCGATGATTTCAGGGGGGTTCATCAAGGTTTCCTTCGGCCCTTGACCAAGTCCAAGGAAAGGGTTTCAGAATCAGGCCGACCCTCTCCCATCCCCAGCCTTGCGCTATTCGCCGCCGGTCCGTAAAATCTTAACACCGAAGCTGTCATCGAGGCGACGCTACGGGCAAGTCTAGCATTGCTCAGTACCAGTGTCAACAAAGCCATACCTGGTAGACATCACGGGGAAACTGACACCCCGGGCAGCATCCCGGCAACGTTGGGCAGGATGCCCACGGAAATCTCGGCCAGCCTTAGCAGAGGCCCCGGAACTATTCCCGTCACCAGCACCCCCAGCACCGAGAGGCCCAACGCCGTACGGAAGACGTGAGAGGAGGGCACTCTCTCTTCCGATTGGGCCGGCTCCAGATACATGACCCTGATGATGCGCAGGTAGTAATATGCGGAGACCACGCTGTTGATAACGCCGACGATTGCCAGCCAAAGCAGACCGCTCTTTATCGCGGCACTAAATATGTACAGCTTGCCTATGAATATTCCGGTAGGGGGCACGCCTATCAGCGCGATCAGGGCCAGGGCCAGAGCGAAGGCCAGATAGGGAGCACGTCTCGCCATTCCGGCGAAATCGTCTATCTGGTCGGTGCCAACCTTATTGGATATGGCTATGATGGCAAAAAATACGGCCAGATTGGTGACCGCATAGGCACCCAGGTAAAAGAGCATACTGCTGGGGCCGATGGTCTCATCCCGGGTGGCACCGGCCGCAACGGCGGCCAGGCCAACCAGCAGGTATCCGGCGTGAGCGATGGTGCTGTATCCCAGAAGGCGCTTGATATTGCTCTGCGCCATCGCTACCAGATTGCCAACCGTCATGGAGGCGGCAGCCAGCGCCGCAAAGAGTATCCCCCAATCAAGTTGAAGGTAATCAAAGCCTATGTAGAACACCCGAATCAGAACGGCAAACCCGGCTGCCTTACTAGCCACGGAAAGGTATGCGGTAACAGGTGTGGGCGCACCTTCATACACATCTGGCACCCACATCTGGAAAGGAACCGCGGATATCTTAAATCCAAAGCCGGCTATAATCACGACTATTCCCAGAAGAAGGGCGATCTCGCCACCAAATGCCTCTCCCGGGAATGACTCTGCCAGTGGGCCGACCTTCTCGGCTATTTCCGTCAAATAGGTACTGCCTGTGAAGCCGAACACAAGGGCCATACCGTAGAGCAGCAGAGCAGAGCTTATGGCGCTGAGGATGAGAAACTTCATTCCCGCTTCGCTGGAGCGTGCGTTCATCAGAAAGCCGGCTAGAGCGGCAAGGGGTAGAGAGGTCAACTCCAGGGAAACGTATATAGTTATAAGTTCTCCCGCCGCTGCCAGCATCATCATACCTGTGGCCGACAGGAGGATAAGGCCGTAATACTCCCCCTGATAGCGCTCCATCTTGCTCACGTAATCAACGGAGGCCATCACGATGAGCGCCACAATTC
>JAGWBG010000168.1:0-2349 GCA_021296015.1 Dehalococcoidia bacterium
CAGGCACTATTCCCCTATGAGCGCGTCCTTCTGGTCCCTGTCAATCACCCCCTGCTGGAGGTGAACCCAATCTCCCTTGACCAGATAGCTCGATGGCCTCTAATTCTAATGGGACGAGGGACGGCCACCCGCACACTGCTGGAGGAACAGTTCCAGCGTAGAGGACTGTCTTATGAGACGGTGATGGAGCTTGACGGCCTGGACATGGTCAAACGATACGTTGCGACAGGGTTGGGAATAGCCATAGGGCCACGGCTGGCCGTGGACCAGGGCGACGAATACAAGCTGGGAATCATAAATCTTTCCACCATTCTTCCCGTGGAGCAGACTGGCATATTGACGCTAAGGGGAAAGTCTCTTTCCCGACCCGTACAGAATTTCATCTCGGTACTGCAAGAGAATCTTGCCGCCGTTGGGTCCAGCTCCAACCAGTAGGGGTGTAGCGACCAGGCTTGGCACAGGATTGACGTTGTTATGGAGCACCGATATACTCACGAGGGTCAAGCCCCTGCAAAGCGAGATCTCTGTGTAACTTGCGACACAGGTCCACGTTACCGTCATTCCGAGTCTGCCGCGGCCCGCTGGAGACGGAAAGAATCTAGGGCGTTTCATCCAAGGCACCGTAGCCTTGTACGCAGAGGCTTTAGATTCCTCGCCCGTCTTCGGCGGGTTCGTAATGACATAAGACTTACGCAGTTGGAGCTAGCGCCGTATCTGGATAAGTCCGTTAGCGAGCGCAACTTCGTATGCAAGTACGTAACTCCTGTGGCAGTGGGCGCGTTTCCCCTAGGACAACATCGGAGTTATGCAAATGCCTGAAATGGCTTCAAGAGAAATGTCTGATGGATAAAGCTAAAGCCCCGGTAAACGGGTTTCTCAACCTCTACAAGGTATCCGGCCCCACGTCTATGGGCGTGTTGCGACAGGTAAAAAGGCTCACGGGCCAGAAAAAACGTGTGGGGCATGGCGGCACCCTTGACCCCCTGGCAGAAGGGGTCCTCCCCATCTGCTTCGGCCAGGCCACTCGTCTAATGGAGCATCTGGTAGAGAGTGAAAAGCAGTACCGTATGGAAGTCCATCTGGGGGTCACTACCTCAACCTACGACGGCGAAGGAGAGGTAAACAAGAGGGGCGACACTTCGGGCCTGGACCGGGACGACATAGAAGAGGCCATCAAGCCATTTCTGGGTTCCATCTATCAGACACCGCCGATGTACAGCGCCATCAAGCGGGATGGGAAGCGCCTGTACGAGCTAGCGCGAGAGGGCGTGGAGGTGGAGCGCCAACCCCGAAAGGTGGAAATTCCCCGAATCGAGATATTGGAGTTCGACCCGCCCTCTCTAGTCCTGGACGTGGATAGCGGCAGGGGCGCTTACATGCGTTCCCTGGCCCACGACCTGGGGGAGGCCCAGGGCTGTGGCGGTTATCTGCGCAATCTTGTCAGGCTGAGGTCGGGGAAGTTCACGGCGGAGGATGCCATATCCATAGAGAAAGTCCAGGAGAGCGACGGTACAGAGAACTGGAAGGAATACCTCCACCCGGTGGACTTCGTCCTGCTTTCCATGAAGGGAGTATCCGTTAGCAAAGCTGCGGAGCGGTACATCCGCAGCGGGCGTCCGATAAGCCTGCCTCCGCACATAGGCGCATACGCCGGGTATATGGAAAGGTACAGGGCCTACACTATGGATGGGCGCTTGCTGGCAATAATATCCTATAACAAACCAATAAACCAGTGGCAACCCTACAAGGTCTTTAGTCTGGACACACCCTCTCCTTATGCGCCCGGCGAAGGAGGGGACGGATTCAGGCCCCATATCTGAGTACAGGCGGGGACTTCTTCGGCCACCCCGGCTATCACGGCAAGTCTGGCAGAAATGAAGGAGAGGTGAACATGGATGGTCGTTACCCATATGGGCTATTTTTCGCATTGACCAACTGCAATGACCCGGCCAACGAAGAGGAGTTCAATTCTTGGTACAGCCATAAGCATCTGCCAGACGTGACCGGGCCCGGCGTTTGGAGACACGCCTCACGTTACGTCAATACCGACCCGTCGCCCGATAATGGCAAGTTCCTTGCCTTGTACGAGACCTACTGGGACGACGTAGCTGCGGCCCGAAATGAGATGATGCAGACCGACGCCAGGGTAAGGGAGCTTGGCCGTCACTCTCCCCATATCCGTAGTGTCCTGGTGACTACCTTCAAAAGGCTTGGCGGCGAGTTCCACGCCGCCAACAGGCCGGTGCGCGGCATTCTGGCCGTTCTAACTAACCTGAAGGACCCGGCCAGGGAGGAGGAGTTTTACCGGTGGTATACGGACGTCCATATTACGGAGATCGTGGTCACGGG
>JAGWBG010000168.1:2487-6855 GCA_021296015.1 Dehalococcoidia bacterium
CTCTCCGATGCCCACGACGTGGTCTACCGCATAACCGCCCAACGCATCTGGCCTATGGGCTGATAGCCGTCAATATCTCCCCTTCCACCGCCTCACACGAAAGTTGGCGCCGGCCGTTTGCTTCTGCACCCACGAGACGTAGTTTGCCACCTGGGGGTCGGCCTTCAATAACGGTATACTGTTGAGCGACTTTGCAAGGGTGCCTTCACTGTAGAGGGCGTGGACCTGCCGGTGGCAGGTCGGGCACAGGCGAGCTTGTGGCCCGTTCTTGCCTCCCTTCAGCTTCGGTATGAGGTGATGGGAGGTCAGACGTTCCACGTCTCGCTCACAAAGCTCGCAGACCATTCCCCTCACCTCTGTAACATGTATGGCCCTGGATAACCGCGCCTTGTGTGCAAACGTCCGTGACCATGATAGCCCAATTCCTTCCCCTTGACCAGGCCAAAGCTCCGTAGCGGACGATCCGCGACGAAAATATCGCCGCCTGTCTTGCAGCAGCTTGCGGCTTGGGTTATACTTTGCCCAATGCCCGCCTGTGGGGATGGATTCCGTACCCGTCCTCCAAGGAACACAGGAGGTAATGGCGACCGCCGGAGTTGCTCCGCCACTTTAACACAGCTCAGGAGGGAACCAGATGAGGATAGAAAAGGTAACCTTTATCAGCGCTGAGTTGCCCTACTGGAACCTGGTCACTCATGCCGTATTCCCCGAGTATGGAGTGCCGTTGGTGGCGACCATTGTGAGGGATGCAGGGTACGACGTACAGCTATTTGTCGAACATATAGGTCCAATCAAGTGGGACAGGGTCATGGAATCGGACGTGGTCTGCTTCCACGCATTCAGTTCCACCATGCCCAAGACCATCGAATACATCAAAAAAATCAAGGCGGCACGCCCCGATGTGCCCATCATAATTGGTGGTACTCACGCCTCGGTCATGGTGCAGGACACCCTGCAATACTGCGACGTGGTAGTCCGGCAGGAAGGGGACGTGACTCTCCCGGAAGTCCTGGAAAAGTGGAAGAACGACGAGAGCCTGGACGACGTGCTGGGGGTCTCCTACTGGGAGAACGGAGAGGTCAAAAACACTCCCAACCGTCCCTTTGTACAGGAGTTTGAGACAATCCCGGACCTGGAGCTAATCGGCGGCTACACCGACTGGCCCAGATGGAAACTCCTGCGGAAGTTGAAGATGCGATGGCAGGTCATTCAGACCACCCGGGGTTGCCCCTACGACTGCTCCTTCTGCATTGCGCCCAGGGAGTTGGGCCGGGGCTACCGCCTCCGCAGCATAGACAGTGTTATAGACGACATCAAATATCAGCAGAAGCTCACCGGCGCAAAATACTTCTTTATCGTTGATAACCACTTCACCATCAACCGCGAGCGGACTAAGGCACTCCTCAACCGGATTATTGAAGAGAAAATCGACTGGTACGGCATCTGCTTCACCCGGCTGGAGGTGGCCAGGGACGAGGAAGTTCTCAGGCTGCTGAAGAAGGCCCAGGTCAACACCCTTTACATGGGACTGGAGTCCTTCGACAACAAGGTCCTCAAGCTCCTGAACAAGAAGCAGACAAGCGACGGCATCAGGAAGTCATTGAAGGCCATCAAGTCCCATAATCTTCGGGTATTGGGGTCCTTTGTGCTGGGTTCCGACGACGATACGGTAGAGACAATTCGGGGCACCATTGACGCCGCCATCGAGGCCGACGTGGACTACGTGGCCCTGTTTCCCCTCAGCGGATACCCCGAACTGAACGCCCCCACAATACCCATCAACCGGTTCTTCATCCCCACATGGGACCGCCTGGACGGCACTTTTGTAATTTTCCTACCGAAGAACATGAAGCCCAGTACGTTGCAACGGGAGATTAACCAGGCTTATATGAAGTTCTACGGTCCCAGGCAGATATGGCGGCGCATCCGTCAGGGTGACTTCTTCGCCGCCATCAAGAGAATAGCTTACTAATACTGGTCATGGGAAATTCGCAAGAGCACCTCCAAGTGGGCTGACTACCTGGAGACCGTCGAGGAAAAGTATTACGATGAGAACGAGCAGCTTATGGAAGAGATGCTCGGTGAAGAAGGTGTACACCCCGCTCAGTTCCCCGGCTCTTCCAGGGCGGCGGGAGTGGAGTGGGCCACTATTGCTGGCAGATAAGAGGGTCTGAATATGAAGGGCGTAGACGCAGTGGCAAATATCCTCAAGCAAGAGGGTGTGGACTTCATAGGCTGCATACCCTTCAACACCCTCGTGGAGGCCGCCGCAGTAGCCGGTGTCCGTCCCATCATATTCCGCCAGGAGCGGGTGGGCGTGAACGCAGCCGATGGCTTCAGCAGAGTCACCAATGGACAGCGTACCGGTGTCTTCACCATGCAAGCTCAAGCCGGGGCCGAAAACGGGTTCCCCGGAGTAGCCCAAGCCTACGCCGACTCTGTGCCTATCCTCCTTTTACCGGCATCGGACCGTCGAAGCCGCATGGGAGTGCGCCCTACCTTCAGCCCCACACGCAGCTACCAAGAGGTCACTAAATGGGTAGACCAGATTAACCTGGTGGAGCGGGTCCCGGAGATGATGAGACGTGCTTTCAGTCATCTCCGCACTGGCAGGCCCAGCCCCGTGATGCTTGAGCTACCCTCCGACGTAATGGCCTCAGAACTGGACGAGGGGATTTCCCACTACGTTCCCGTCAAGCCCAGGAGGACGGAAGGGGACCCCCAGGACGTTGCGGAGGCGGCAAAGGCGGTCCTTGCCGCAAGGCGTCCCGTGATTCACGCCGGCCAGGGAATCCTCTACGCTCAGGCGTGGGAAGAGCTGCGCGAGCTGGCGGAGTTGCTCCAGGCTCCCGTGATGACTACCCTGGCCGGAAAAAGCGCCTTCCCAGAAGACCATCCCCTGTCCATCGGGACCGGTGGGATGACAACCACGGGGCCAGTGGTCCACTTCTTGCGTGAGGCCGATCTGGTATTCGGCATTGGATGCAGCTTCAACATGACGATTTACGGAGTCAACATACCGCCCGGCAAGGTTATGGTACATTCCACCAATGATGAGAGCGACATCAACAAGGACTATCATGCGGACTATGCCATCATCGGGGACGCCAAGCTAGTGCTGAAGCAATTGCTCCAGGAGATACGAGCTCAGGCAGGGACTGCGGGCCGCAGGAACAAAGAAGAGCCAGTCCGAGAGATAAAGGCCGTTAAAGACGAGTGGATGAAGGAATGGATGCCCAAGCTCACCTCGGAGGAAGTGCCCATCAACCCGTATCGGGTTATATGGGACTTGATGCAAGCGGTGGACAGGCGGCAGACCATTGTGACCCACGACTCGGGCAGCCCACGAGACCAGATGTCCCCATTCTACGAAGCCATCTCCCCCAGAGGGTTCATTGGATGGGGCAAATCCACCCAGTTGGGCTACGGCCTCGGTCTGGCTATGGGCGCCAGGCTGGCCGCCCCTGAGAAGCTGGCCGTCAGCGTAATGGGCGACGCCGCCTTTGGCATGGTCGGGCTGGACCTGGAGACGGCAGTGAGAGAGGGTATTCCCACTCTCACCATCGTCCTCAATAACTCCAGGATGGGGATTTACGGCCCCGACGCCTTCCCGGTAGCCCGTGAACACTACGGCGCCGGGCGTCTATCGGGGAACTATGCCGAAGTTGCCCAGGCGATGGGCGGCTACAATGAAAGGATAGAGAAGCCCGAGGAGATTATTCCGGCAATCCGCCGGGGCAGCCAGGTCGTGGCTTCGGGCCAGCCCGCCCTCCTCGAGATTATCACCAAGCATGAGGGGGCCTTCTCCTACAAGACGCGGTAGACTGAGGCCGGCGGATTGTGTTAGGTAGCGTTACCAGCACCGTAATCGCCACGCTCACCCATGTTGACTGGGTGAGTCCCACGATTTAGAATAATCCCATTGATACCGGTGGGATTGCTTGTCTCCATGCACCTGACATCATCCAACACCGGCTCTATGGGCCATATCTGAGCCGGAGAAAGTGCATATCCCATTCGTTAATGCAAACCACCCATAGCCAAGAAGGAGGGGAGATGGCAAACAAAGAAGACATAGCATTGATGGCCCATCTGATGCGGCGCGCCGGCTTCGGAGCTTCACGGGCGGAACTGGAGGCCAGGGTTGCCAAGGGGTACGACGCAACCCTGGAAGAACTGCTGGAGCCTGACGAGCATGGAAGACCCAATAATGACGAAGACATGCTCTTCCGCCATGCGCCGGCAACCATGCTCCCAGGGGGTGTCCATCTTCCTGGCCAGGCCAACTACATGTGGCAGATGATAAATACTCAGCGACCTCTACAGGAGAAGGTGGCCCTCTTCTGGCATCATGTGTTTGCCTCAGGC
>JAGWBG010000169.1:0-420 GCA_021296015.1 Dehalococcoidia bacterium
GTCCAGCTGGGTAAACTCGGGCTGGCGATCCGCCCGCAAGTCCTCGTCCCTGAAACACCGAGCAATCTGGAAATACCGCTCCACACCTGCCACCATCAGAAGTTGCTTCAATTGCTGGGGTGACTGGGGAAGAGCGTAGAAGCTACCCTTTTGCAGGCGGCTGGGAACCAGGAAGTCCCTGGCCCCTTCGGGGGTGCTCTTAATCAGAATCGGGGTCTCTATCTCCAGGAAGTCCCTCTCATCCAGGAAGTCCCTTATAAACTTTACCACCCGATGTCGCAGTATGAGGTTCTCTTGACTCCTGGGCCTGCGAATGTCCAGATAGCGGTATCTTAGACGAAGGCTTTCATCCACCTCCGACTCCTCGGATATTAGAAAAGGAGGTGTCGGAGACGAGTTCAGGACCTCTGCCTCCTGGGC
>JAGWBG010000169.1:506-5381 GCA_021296015.1 Dehalococcoidia bacterium
CCCTGTAGGTCTCCGAGGACAATTCAGGGTTGAAAACGCCCTGCACCAGTCCCGACCTGTCCCGCAGGTCCACGAAGATAACGCCCCCGTGGTCTCTCCGCCGGTTGACCCATCCTGCCAGAGTCACCTGATCACCCACGTGCTTCTCTCTAATTTCTCCACAACTCGCGCTCTTCAGCACGAAAACCCTCCCACATTTAATCCTAATCAACAGAGTCCCGACGATGATGGGGTACCAGGTGCCATGAAATTCTGAACGCTTACAAATCGCTTATAGTCTGAATAATGCTTCCCGTGTCCTGAGCACCGGACTCCAGGAACTCCAACACGGTCTGATGAAGGGTCTCAGGGTCGCTGACGGGAGCCAAGCACAATGTCCCCAAACACACATACGCCTGGGCCTCACTGCCGGCCCAGTAGCCGGCCTCGGCCATCCGCTCGTCGTCATCTGAGTCCACGTACTTGATAGTCGTATTTGGGTAAGGAATATTGGCCGCCGCCGTTATCATTGCCCGTGTGCCGGCACCGCCCGGCGCGCCCCCTACCATGACCTCCACCTGAACGGCCAGGGCATAGCAGGCGGCGGCCTCCCCATACTCCCGGTACGCCAGCACAAAGGCGCTGAGCACCTCCTCAGCAGCATTGCGATATTCCTCGTCATGGGTGTAGCTGAATAGTCTGATCAGGGCTTCGATAGCCACAGCGTTGTCGCTGATGGGCTTGTCCCGGACCTCAGGGGCATCCGGGTCCTCGACAGAGTCGAAGAAGCCGCCACCCCGCTCGTCCCGGAAAAAGTCGCACATCTCCTCGGCCAGCCGTTTGGCTTCATCCAGATACCGGGGCGAAGGCGCCCGGTCATAGGCATCCACCAGGGCTATCACCAGGTGAGCATAGTCAGCGAGGAGGGCGGGAGTACCTGTCTCTCCATCGGGAAATGAGTAGCTGTGGCGTAGAGGGCCCTTCTGACCTCGCTGCAAGAGGTAGTCAACGGTCTTCAGACCTACATCGGCCAGATTGGGCCTGTTAAGCACCCATGCAGCCTCAAGATATGCGGACACCACACGTGCGTTCATGCCTGTATAGAATACCTGGGCCGCTTACGAGGAGCTCAACTCTCTACGCTCTGTAATGGGACTGGAATAGTGTTCTTCACCGTCATCCTGACTGCCGTAGAAGGCTCCGGATGTGCCATCGTACAGGTGATCGTTGAAGTAGTCAGCCATCCGGGAGGCTACACGGGCATACGATTCGTTACCTGTAACCAGGTAACCGTGGAGATAGAGCCTGAGGAGGCCCACATTGTTCTCCAGAGTTTTCTCGTTATGGGGTATGGGCCAATCCCCGGTTGTGGAGTATTGAAAGAACCCGTCGCCCTCCTGGTCATATGGCCCGTCGTTCACCATGCCGTCAAGGACTTTCTCCACCATAAGACGATAGAAGGCATCGCCAGTAGACTGGTGCATGTTGAGGAGAAGCTCCACTGCGGGGGTCATCGGGTACTTGGGCCGGCTGCCGACGCCTTCGTACCGGTGGTCGTAGGACTCTACGACCACGCGGGAAACGACGTCAACTATGGAGGCATCAACTTTCTGTCCTGACATGGCCCAATCAGCCTCGTCCTTGCACTCGACGTTAGCCTCAGAGGCCCTGTTGGGCTTGGGAGAGAAACGGATTCCACTCATCATGTACCCCATGTGGAGACGATTCATAAGCCATGTACCGTCGAGCCCTCACGGAGGTTAGCATATAGAGTGGCCTTTTTCAAGGAGCAGTAGTAGGATTGACCCATCCTAGGATACCGACTACAATTTCGGGGTGAAACCATAACTCAACGAAACACATCGGAGATGGCTTGAACAAGCTGTCTCACAGGAGGAAGTAGCAATGGACATGGGATTGCGAGACAAAGTAGCTATAGTCACCGGAGGCAGCATGGGTATAGGGAGGGCTGCGGCGATGGTTCTCGCCGAGGAGGGGGTGGACGTGGCTATCTGCGCTCGTGGCATGGATGCTCTGGAAGAGGCCGCCGCGGATATACGTTCCAAGACGGGGCGCAAGGTGGTTCCCATAAGGGCAGATACAACCGTCCCGGAGGACATCAAGAGCATGGTCGCCACTGCTGTCGCCGAGTTTGGCAGCGTGGACATTCTGGTGAACAACGCCGTGAACTCCAGGGCGGCCCTGTTCATGGAGTTGGAAGATGCCGATTGGATGAACCATATCACCACCAAGGTGATGGGGTACATTCGCTGTACGCGAGAAGTTATTCCCCACATGCAGCGGCAGGGCGGAGGCCGTATTGTAAACATCGGCGGCAGCGCGGCCAGAGGTGTTACCGACCGTGCCATGAGCAACGGGATTACCAACGCCGGCGTCTCTAACCTGGCCAAGAACCTCTCTGACCAGTTCGCCAAGGACGGAATTCTCGTGAACTGCATCCATCCCGGCGCTACCAGAACTCCCCGGTTGGTCGGAATCTGGGAAAGCCTGCAAAGGGATACGGGCGTGCGCGTCGAGGAGACGGAGCGCAATGCGGCGTCCAACATCCCCATCGGACGCCTGATAGGGCCGGAGGAAATCGCCTACATGATACTGTTCCTTTGCTCCAACAAGGCCGACGCAATCACAGGTCAGACCATAGCCATTGACGGCGGCGCAGCGAGGGGAATATTCTACTAGACCGATCCACTTGCACCCGGCCAGTGTACTACAAGGTGTCGGTTACCTCACGTGGGACTAGGGATAGGGGTCTGAAGGGGTCTCCTGTTGTGGCATCAGGCCCGGAAGGTGGATACGCCTATGGCAAAAGGAAAGCATAGGAGACCTTTACGGGTGAGCGTTAAGCCATTCTACGTCGGTGGCGCTCTCCTGTGCTTTGCTGTCCTAACGGTCCTGGCCTGCTCAGGAGGGGAGCCAACCCCTGGGGCGGAGCCATCGGATGAGTTAAGTATTGGCGTGGGATCTACGGACCTCGGCGTAGGTCCCAACAGGCTGTCCTTCTTCCTCCTCGATAGCGACTCCACTCCCGTTATGGTGGACAGGGCAGATGTATGCACCTACCACCCTGCCAGTTCATACCCTGAGGGAGAACCCAAGGAAGTAGCAGTGGCCCGCTTCCGCAAATGGGCCCTTGGAGACATGGGAGTTTACACTACCCAGCTTACCTTCGATAACCCCGGTGAGTGGGCCTTAATGGTGTCGGTTGTGGGGGTAGATGGCGAGTCCAGGTCTGCAGAGGAGACATTCCATGTGAAGCAGGAGAGTTCCACCCCCGCCATAGGTTCTCCAGCCCTCCCAAGCAAGAACAAGACCAGTCGGGACGTAAGGGCACTGGAAGAGCTAACTACAGCTATCGAGCCGGACCCCGAGCTTTACTCTATAACAGTAGCCGAGGCTTTGGACAGCGGCAAGCCCCTTGTGGTGGCCTTTGCCACTCCCGCCTTTTGCCGGACCGCCACCTGTGGCCCACAGGTGGCGGCGATACAGAGCGTCAAAGACAAGTACAAGGACAGGGTTGACTTCATTCATATAGAGGTATTCGACAACGTCGAAGAGATAAGGCGTGAGGGTGACTTGAGCGTCGCCAGGACCGTTGACGCCGTAGTTGAGTGGGGGCTTCTCACCGAGCCTTGGACCTTCATCGTAGACCGCCAGGGTCGCATCGCTGCCAAATTCGAGGCTTTCACCACTGAGGAAGAAATCGAAGAGGAACTGACGAAGGTACTGCAATAGCCGCAGGTAGAACTGCGTCAGTCGGTGATGTTGTAAGCCAGCAACCCTTCGGGGGTCTCTTCATAGAACACAATGACCGGCCAGGCGAAGGCCTGGTGCTCTCTCAAGTGGGATGGAGAGAAACTCACGGAACTTCCGGCCTTGAAGGCCCACAGCCTGCCGCTGTCATCCCGCACTGTCACGGAGTCCAGGTCGGTGATGGAACTGGACTGCACGTCCACCACCAACCCCTGTACTTTCTTAACTCCGCCTCCGCAAGCGCCCAACACCAGCAGAAGGGCTACTGCAAGCAGGGTAATCCGTACCCGTCCCATGTTTACAGTATACAGTTATTGGCCCAATGGGTGGGATATAGACCCTATTTTCTACCAGGAGGGCTGGGTATCATTGGCGCTGTTGTTGGTGAGACGGGCCTGGTTACCGCCGTCGGCATCCATGACAATTATCTCGCCAGTACCATACATATAAGACACAAAGGCAATCTTGTTTCCGTTGCGGGACCATACGGGATGTTCATCTTTAGCATCGTTATAAGTAAGACGTACCTGCCCCGACCCATCGGCCTTCATTACGTATACCTCCGAGTTGCCATCGCGCTCGGATATGTAGACCAGCATTTTACCGTCCGGGGACCATGAAAGCTGGTGGTCCTTGGAATCATTGTCGGTGAGGCGGTCCTGGTCGGAACCGTCGGCATTCATGACAAATATATCCAGATTACCGTCCTGGTCCGAGGTAAAGGCTATCTTCTGTTCGTTGGGGGACCAGACCGCTTCATGGTCGTTGCTACGGGTCAGGCGTATCAAGTTAACACCGTCGGGGTTCCTGAGCAGAATTCCAGGTTCCTCTTCACCTCCGTCAACTTCCTCATCGCCGTCAACAATGAAAGCAATCCATTGCCCATCGTGAGACCAGGAGGTAAGCCGGGGCTGGGAAGGGTTGAATGTAATCCTGCTAAGGTCGGAACGGTCGTAGTTCATTAGGTAAATTTCCGGCCGGCCGTCTCGACTGGACATGAAGGCTATCCTTTGACCATCGGGAGACCAGAGGTGCGACGTGTCATCCCCCTTGGCAAAGGTAAGACGTGTGAGGCCCTCTCCATTTTTGTCAACCAGATTGAGTTCGCGGTCCCCCGATTCTTCA
>JAGWBG010000170.1 GCA_021296015.1 Dehalococcoidia bacterium
ATCTTTGGAGTAGCCTAATCCGCCTGAATATATCTCCGTGTTGTGCTGCCCCAATAAAGGGGCGGGACTCCGTACCCAGAAAGGGGTCTGTGTCATCCTGAAGGGAGCTCCAGGGTAAGTGAGCCTCCCGGCCTGGGGATGGTCCGCTTCCACAAAAAACTCCCTCGCCTTTAGTTGGGGGTCATCCAGTAGCTCATCGGGGCCGAGCAGTGGGGAGCAAGGTACTCTGACCTTCTGGCATATCTCGAAAATCTCCCTTTTGGTGTGCTCCATCATCCAGCCCAGGAAAATGGCCTCCAATTCGTCCAGGTTCTCCGTACGGGCATCGGAGGTTGCGAACCTGGGGTCCTCGGACAGGTCAGTACGGCCCATAGCCTGACAGAG
Organism: Dehalococcoidia bacterium; assembly: GCA_021296015.1. Lineage (GTDB taxonomy): Bacteria > Chloroflexota > Dehalococcoidia > Lucifugimonadales > JAGWBF01 > JAGWBG01. Next base: position 385 of record JAGWBG010000170.1, read on the forward strand.
ACGCTGGAAGAACCTCTGTTGCCCCACTCCGAAGGTGACGTAGCCATCCTGACAGGGATAGGCTCCCTGGGGGAACCCACTGGGGAAATCGCCCCTCCGGGACTTGACCCCGGTATACTCATACAACAGCACCCGATAGTCCATGCTGCCCACCACGGCCTCCATCGCGGACACAACCACCTGCTGGCCTAGGGCCGCCAGGGTTGATATGGCTGCGGTGGTCCCAGTCTGAAACCAGGATATGTCAGGGGCATATCGTAGTGGCTCTCTTTCGGGCAGACCATGAGTATACATCCGGCCACTCATGGCAAATACTCCCATCTCCGTGGCCTTGTAGTCCCGATAGAGGCCGGTTTGTCCGAAAGGGGTGATGGAGGTCATTACGAGACGGGGATTGACTTGTTCAAGGTCCTCGTAGCCCAGTCCCAGCGAAGGCAAATGGGCGGGGGCATAATTCTCCACCAGAATGTCCGCCCCCTTGACCAGTTCTTTCAGGATTTTCACCCCCTCGCGGGTATGAAGGTTCAGGGTGACGCCCTTTTTGTTCATGTTGAGATGAAGGAAAAGACCGCTTTTCTCAGGGTTGGGTATGTCTCCCGGGAATGGGCCCATACGGCGGGCCGAGTCTCCCTGCCCGTGAGGCTCCACTTTTATGACCTCCGCGCCGTAGTCGGCCAGAAGCTTGGCACAGTAGGGAGCGGAGATGTCCTGCCCGAGGTCGAGAACCTTGATGTTATCAAGCGCTCCGTTTATCATAGTCACTCTCAGAAGGGTACTTCACCCCGGTCTCTCTCCGTCAGAGGTGAGCGCCTTAGAGCCTGTTTCCAAAGGTATCAACGTCAACCATCCGCTCAAGTGGGGAATCCCATATATCCACCCAGGTTATCCAGGTGGAAATCGCTATCTCCCAGATTTGCCTCCTGTATTTTTGACCTCATCATATACAGCTGCATGTCGTGCTCGACGGTAAAGGCGATGCCGGCGAAGATGCCATGCCCAACCGCCGTAGCCTGCCTGCTGGCGGAGCCTGCAAAGGCTTTTGCCATAGCTATGTCCTCGGAGCAAGGACGCCCCTCCACCAGCTTCCACGCAGCCTGATAGGTAACTAATCGTGCCCCGTCTACGGCGACCCGCAAGTCGGCGCACTGGTGCAGAACGGCCTGGAAGCTGCCTATGGGGCGTCCGAACTGGACCCGAACCTTGGAGTAATCTACGACGAGGTCAAGAACTTTCTGGCAGCGGCCCACTATCTCACCGCACTGGACAACCGTGGCCCAGTCCACGGCTTTCCCCAGCGGCCCTCTGCCCTGGTCTAGTTGTCCCACCATGTTCGTTCGCGGAACACGGACATTCTGAAGTGCAACTTCATGCTGCTTGTATTTGGCAACGGAGTGCAGTAGTGTTATGTTAACTCCGGCGGTCTTGGAGTCTATCAGGAACAGGCTGTCGGCACCTGATGTCCTGGCCACACACAGAAGGTAATCGGCTACGTGGGCGTAAGGTACGAAGAGCTTTGTGCCATTGATGACGTAATCGCCACCATCAGCAGTTGCCATGACACTTATGTCCCCCCCGTCGAAACCTGCGTCGGCCTCAGCTAAGGCCAGAGTAACTATCGTGTCACCTCTTGATATAAGAGGGAGCAGAGCGGCTTTCTGGTCTTCGTTGCCCCCGTATAGTATGGTCTGACCACATAGCACAGTGGATGTCAGAATGGGGCTAGGCAGTATTGCCCTGCCTATCTCCTCGAAGAGCGCAACCTGGTCAATTAAAGTGCCGTCGGAGCCACCGTACTGACCGGGGAATGCCTGCCCCAACCATCCCAGGTCAGCCATTTTTCTCCACAGTTCCGGTGAGTAACCTCCATCACTATCTTCCAGCTCTCTCACCAGAGTGGTGGGACACTCAGCTTCCAGGAACTCCCGAGCCGCCCGGCTCAGCATCTCCTGCTGTTCACTAAGCCCTAAGTCCATATTCCTCTCCTCAACACAGGCGACGTCAAAGCTACCTGGGCAAGCCCAGGCCACGCTGTGCGATGATGTTTCGGTGAATCTCGGTGGTGCCTGCGCCGTGAAGGTGCATACTCTCTCGATGTATGCCCTCTATGGCCCCCCTCATGAGTGACCACTTGGGGTCGTGCATCAAGGTCCCGTAGAGTCCCAGAATCTCCATCGCCGTCTGGGTGAACTCCAGCCTCTGCACCGTTCCGTGTAGAAAAGCTACGGAAGCCTCGGCATTGGGCACTGCTCCGGTGCTCTGCATCCAGGCTACTTTCCAGCACAAGAGCCTCCAGATCTCCATACCTACCTTGATTTTGGCCAGCTTATGTCTTGCGATGGGATTCTCCGACAGGAGCTTACCGTTGTATTTAGTAGTCTTGCACAACTCAACGAAGTCATCGAATGTCCTCTGCACACTCGCGTAACGCTCGAGGCCGGACCTCTCGAAGTCCAGAGTTGCCATGGCGTGATACCAACCACGGTTCTCCTCCCCAATCAACGCCGAGGACGGGATTCTCGCATCATCAAAGTAAGTCTGGGCGGCCATAGAGCCGTTTATGTACGGGAGCGGGCGAAAGCTGATACCCGGTGTCTTGACGTCGGCGATAAACAGACTTATGCCCCGGTGCTTGGGGGCATCGGGGTCCGTCCTGGCCAGCAGATAGATATATTGGGCACGGAAGGCCCAACTGGTAAACATCTTGCTGCCGTTCAGGACATTCTCATCCCCGTCCCGAACGGCGCGGAACTCCAGCGACCCCAAATCGGACCCTGCGTTGGGCTCGCTAAAACCCTGACAATACTCGGCTTCCGCCCTGGCTATAGGTGGCAGGTACTTCTCCTTCTGCTCCGGCGTGCCGAAGTACATCACGGCGGGTCCGACGATGTTCAGGGCCGTGGTCCCGGTGCGAGGCACTCGACCATACCCCATCGCCTCACTGAATATGGACTGCTCAATGGGGCCTTTGGGTCCTCCGCCATACTCCGTGGGCCAACCTATGGTCAGCCATCCATTGTCTGCCAGCTTTCGTTGAATGGAGCGCCCGAACCGGTAATCCTCCTCGCTCTCAACCCCGAAAACTGCCTGATGCTCAGGTGGGACCTCCTCTTCCAGGAAGGAACGTATATCACTCCTGAATTTCTTCTGCTCTTCAGTGAGTTCAAAATTCATCCTCTCACCACTTTCTCTGCAATATAGAGTGCGGAAGACCCGTTTCTGGGCTGGGGTCAGGCGTTGAGCGGGTGCTCGTTCCTGTCCTTGAGCTAACCCGATAATACGGAAGTGCTGAACGGCGGTCAATGTTTGTACTGCTTCAAGTCCCGTTGACGCAGCTTGCACAAGATGGTTATATTTTAGGGGCGCTGAGAGACGGAATGTCAGCAAAGGATGAGAAGATGTATGCATTGATATTAGCAGGGGGCAGAGGTGAGCGGCTTCGTCCTTTGACGGACAATGCTCCTAAACCCATGGTCCCTATCTGCACAAAGCCCATCCTCTGGCACCAGGTGCAGTGGCTAAAGCGGGGCGGTATCACTGACATCATATTTCTTGCAGGCTACAAGTGGGAGGTTATCAGAGATTTCTTCGGCGACGGGAGCGACCACGGCTTCCATGCTCATTACAGCGTTGAGGAGACCCCCCTGGGCAGAGGCGGGGCTATCCGCAAAGGCATGGCATTGGTCCCCGAACATCAGTCCCATGTGGTTGCCACCAATGGCGACATCATAACAGCCCAGGGCCTTGATGTTATAGTTGATACCTACAGGAGAAAGCGGGAGGCCAATACTGCACACCAGGCCACCGTCATGGTTGTGCCTTTCCTCAGTCCCTATGGGCTGGTGGACATAGACGACCAAGACAATGTTGAAGGATTCAGAGAAAAGGCCGAGCTTCCTTACTGGATTAACGGGGGGATTTACGTCTTCTCACGGGAAATCGACCGACTGCTACCCGAACTGGGCCACCACGACGACTCCACTTTCCCCGACCTCGCCGCCCAAGGGAACCTGTCAGCCATCCGCTCCAGAGCCTTCTGGCGAAGTGTGGACTCCTTCAAAGACCTCCGAGAAGCCGAGGACTACCTGAAAAAGTCCGGGATTCCAGAGCTTCAGTGATAGGGCACGCCCAGTCCTGAAATTCCGGCCCGTCCCGCTAGAATCCTTGCGGCAGGCTCTCCCCGGAAGCATAGGTTGCCCACGAGCCGTTCCGGTAAGCGATTACCTTACCGGAGCCCAGCGCCTTCCAGTTGCCAGGAGTCCCGAAGCAACAGGTCCGGGCATCAATTCCCAGCACCGTCAAGTCGGGTGGTACGGTCCTGGGCAGTTCTCCGGCAACCGTATCCGTGGGGCAGAACGGCGACCCCCTGCGGGATGCCAAGACTTTCGACCCACCCTCCGGATGACGGACGCCTAATAGCGGAACCCATCACCATCGCACCGGCGCTCGAACCACCTACTACCGCCCCACGAGTGAGGGCCTCTTGCAGACGTTCAAGCAGTTTCGACCCTTTCAGGGTAGCCAGCAAGTGGTCTGGGCTACCTCCGGTGAAATAGATTAACGAGGCCTCAGAAGCAACTTTTATAAAGTCCTCGTCATTGGCTTGACTCCCGTCCAGGACCATAAGCTCCGAGGCCCTTGCTCCAAGGCGAGAGAAGTGTCTGACCCCGTCGGATGCCGCCTTCTGGGGGCCAGTGACCGCAGCGGTGGGTATAATCAGAACTCTCACAGGCTCCGCGCCGGTGGCATCCATGATGGCAGTGTCCATCTCCTCGCAACCCGTACGGAATTCTTCCCCACCTGCGAGAACTATACCTCCTGGCATGGCTTCACCTCAATCAACAGGTAGGCGCAACATTATGTCAATCTGAATTGTGCTATCGAATAGCATGAAAATGGCCGGTCACTTTACACGGGTTCCAGACCACAGGGCAATTCTCTGCGACTAGGTAGTCAGCATCCGGTAGAGCATGGGCAAACGCTGAGGTAGTGACCAGATGTTGTCCAACACCTCGTAGCTCATATCACCACACATGGTCTTGAGGTAGTCGTGCCCAGCTTTGTCCACAGTGAGACAGAAGGGAACTATGGCTTTCCGTTTAGCCTCTATGAGGGCCATGTGGGTATCGTGGACAGCGTACTCCTTCTCCACGCCTTCCCGACTGTAGCCCCTGTCCTGGGGTCTGCCATCGCTTATCAGAAACAGTATCTTGCTTTTTGCATCCTGAGTGTCAAGCTTAGAGGTGGCGTGCCGGATGGCAGGCCCCATTCGGGTAGCGTGCATGGGTGTGATTTTGTCAATCCTGCGCTTCACCCGGTCCTGGAAGGACTCACCTATGTCCTTGATAACGTAGAACTCCACGTTCTCCCTGCCGTACCCGGAGAAGCCATAGATTCCATAAGTATCCCCTATTGTCTCCAGGGCCTGTATAAGGAGCGCAGCGCTCTCCTTCTCCAGGTCTATAATCCGCTTGTAATGGCGGCGGACCAATCCTTCCCGTCGGGTCCTGAGCCACATCATATATTCCACCGGGTCGTCGGGGGCATCGTGATCGTCCACGGCGGGCCGACCCTCGTCTATGGCCTCTGCGGTAGAGGCACTCATATCAAGGAGGAACACCACCGCTACGTCTCGCTCCAGCTTATTCCTTCTCCACCAGATTTTCTCCGATGGCGTCAGGCCCATATGGCGGTCAATAGTAGCTTCTATAGCGGCGTCCAAGTCCAAGTCCTCACCGTCTATAACCCGTCGTACCTTGCGAAAGCTCTCGGGAATAACCAACTCAAACTGTCTTCGCACATCTGCCGAGAGCGCCGCATAGTTGCGCAAGGTGTCGTTATAGAAATTGATGTCGCCCTCATCCACGCTTTTCTCCCGGACGATGCACCATTTGGGCTTGTAATCGGCCGCCCGGAAGTCCCATTCATCGTAGACCTGGGACTTGGGTTCACGGGCCTCGAGGGCGCCTCCCTGCTCATCCTCGTGGACCATCTGCCCGTATCCCTGCCCGGGTTGGGAAGAAGGCGGCGGAACCCCGGCCTCCTTCATAAGGTTTTGAGCGGTTAACCCCATAGCATTCTGGAGTTTACCCGCCTCATCATCCATGTCAAACTCGGCGCTCTCCTTGAGCAACTCCTCCAGCATCTCCTTGGTAATAGGCTCGGCGTCGCCTTCACCCTGCTGGGACTGGTCAGTACGAAGCCTGTTCAATAGCTGTACTAGCTCCGGCTTGAAATCGCCGCGAAACTCCACCTCTTGTGGCGACTCATAAGAGTCGTCCCCTTCTTCACCTTCATCCTCACTCTCACCTTCATCGGACTGTCCCTCTCCACTCTGTAGTTGCTGGAGCAACTCCTGTAGCTCATCTTCGGAAAACTCCTCCTCATCGTCGAAGTCTTGGGGCTGAAAGTCTTCAGGCGACTGTTCCTCATTGGGAAGCTGGGACAGGACTTGGTATACCCTTATCGTGGCCTCGGCAGTATCCTCCACGGCGGCTCTAACATCAAGAAGCCGCCTGAATATTTTAGCCAGTACACGTGCAGTCTGCACATGGTCCTTGCGAACGGGGACCCCCTTGAATTGCCCCAGACTAAAACGTATAAGGAACTCAACCATGGACTGGCGGAGGGGCATCTCCTCTATTGCAGGTCGCTCCTCCAAGGCCCCGGTCTGGACGGTCCTGTAGTGGGAGACTATTCCCCGGTACTCAGCTTTTACTCTGTAGTCCAGCCTGCCGTCTTCCAGCGTGGTGAATATATCAAGGGCCAGACGCCTGTCGTTGAACAGATGGAAGAACCGCCCCATGTCCGTAAGATAGCCTCGCTCGGCACTTGTGGGGTCTGCTTCCTCGCCGTCCAACCTCTCCTGGAGCGTCGCAACCGCCTTTTCTACTACATCGGGCGTTTCCAGGCTGGGCCGCAGGTCCTTGAACCGTACGGAAGGCTCGTCGAACAGGAAGTCGAAGCTGCCAAACTCCAGATGGGCTACCTGGTGTGTGGAAACCACCTTGAACCAGCCAAAGTTCTCATCCTTGCTTGAGTACTGGTCCACAATGGGAGGAAGAAAGACCTTGGTGCCTTCAGTGGAAGCCTGGGACTCGGACACCCAGCCGATGCCTTTGTTCACCAAATCCTTGCTGCTGAGAATTTCAACCGGGGCCCCCGAGAGGGCACGACAATAGAGCCGCATTACACCCTTTACTCTATCCAGTTCCAGGCTGGATGAAAGGGTTTCCAGGAGTTGCTCGGATGTGTTGGACTCTACTTTGAAGAAGGCCAGCCCGCCATCGGGGTTTTCTTTCAGCAGCTTGATTCCCTGTTGGAACCAGATGTCAAGCTGGTTCAGGGTCACGCGGTTCAGTACGACGTTCAGGCTTTTGAGAAACGCTGGCACTGCCTCCGGATGTATGGAATGGGTCGTCTCACACAGGTCAAGGATGTACCGCTGAGATGTGGAGTTTACCTTACTAAGGGACTGGGAGCCTTCAAGAAGGAAGGAGGATGTCTCTCGC
>JAGWBG010000171.1 GCA_021296015.1 Dehalococcoidia bacterium
CCGCTCTCGGTCCAGGAGGGCTATCAAGGGAACGAGCAGGATTCGACGTGCGTGACGTCCATTTCTCCCACTATGGACGCATCTGCCCCATTGAGACCCCGGAAGGCCCCAACATCGGCCTCCTGAGTTCCCTGGCGACCTACGCGAGGATAAATTCTCTGGGATTCATTGAGTCACCCTACCGCAGAGTACTGAAAGAGCTTTCCAGCTCGAACCCGGACTTGGAAGGCCGTACCATCATGGAAAGCGTGGTGAACGACGATGGTGCTACTGTAGCGAAAGTGGGCGAGGTGATCAAGGTGAGGAAGCTAAAGCGAATCGCCGCCCTTTCAGAACGGGAAATACGTGTCAAGCCCTTCGTTTCCGACAAGGATGATGACATAGTCTACCTGTCGGCGGACCGGGAGGAAACTTACAGAATTGCCCAGGCCAACTCGGCTCTGGACGAGAAAAACCAGTTTGTACAAGAACGGGTAGAGGTAAGAGTCGGTGAGAAATACTCCGAGGAATTGTCAGACACCGTAGACTACATGGATGTATCCCCCATGCAGATTACCAGCGTGTCTGCGTCCCTTATACCCTTCCTCGAGCACGACGACGCCAACCGGGCGCTCATGGGGTCCAATATGCAACGACAGTCTGTGCCACTGCTGAGACCACAGGCGCCTCTGGTCGGCACCGGAATTGAGGGCCGAGTCGCCAGAGACAGCGGACAGCTGGTCCAGGCGAGGGTAAGTGGTGTGGTTACCTCGGTCACCGGCGACAGGGTCACGGTCAGGGATGCCGAGGGCGAAGAACACGTCCATACTATGATTAAGTTCTCTCGCACCAACCAGGGCACTTGCTTTAACCAGAGGCCCACGGTTCAGGCGGGTGACATCGTTGTGAAGGGGGATGTCCTGGCTGACAGCTCCTCGACCGAGAGGGGCGAACTGGCGTTGGGCCAGAACCTGCTGGTCGCCTTTATGAGCTGGGAAGGGTACAACTACGAAGATGCAGTGATAATCAATGAGAACCTCGTCAAAGATGATTACTTCACTTCCGTGCACATAGAGAAGTACGAAGTGGAAAGTAGGGAGACCAAGCTGGGTCCCGAAGAGATTACCAGAGATATACCCAACGTTGGTGGAGACAGCCTTAGAGACCTGGACGAGTCCGGAATCATCCGGGTCGGCGCAGAGGTTGGGCCTGGTGACGTTCTGGTTGGCAAGGTAACTCCCAAGGGCGAGACTGAGCTTACGGCTGAAGAGAAGCTACTGAGAGCCATCTTCGGAGAAAAGTCCCGTGACGTAAAGGACACGTCTCTCAGGGTGCCCCACGGAGAGCGTGGCAAGGTAATAGACGTTAAGGTGTTAGACAGGCGAAGCACGGATGAGCTTCAGCCCGGAGTCAATGAAGCGGTGAGGGTGTGGATTGCCCAGACTCGCAAGATTTCCATAGGTGACAAGATGGCGGGCAGGCACGGCAATAAAGGAGTCATAGCACGGATATTGCCCACTGAGGACATGCCCTTCCTGGAAGACGGGACTCCCGTGGACATCATACTCAACCCCCTCGGTGTGCCCTCCCGTATGAACTTGGGTCAAGTGCTGGAGACCCACCTCGGATGGGCTGCCAAACACCTTAACTTCCGAGCAACGACGCCCGTATTCGATGGCGCCAAGGACATCTCCATTGAGGATGGCTTGGCCAGAGTGTGGTTCGCCCAGAAGTCCGGCGGTATTGACCCGGCACCTTCGGATGCTCCGCCCAAGCTCGACATGGAACGCATAGAGAGGTGGCTGGCAGAGAGGGGCTACGATGCTCAGCGCCTCCATGACGACTCGATATTGGGCGAGGCCCGGGAGGCCTGTCTCAGAATATGGCTCAAGGAGGAGGCCGGACTGGATACATCCAACATGAGCATGGAAGGGCTAACCGACGAAACCATGCGTGTCCATAGAGAGAAAAAACTGGCCCCCCCTACCTTCGGAAAGGTAGTCCTGTTTGATGGACGCACAGGACAACCCTTTGACCAGCCCGTCGCTGCCGGATATATATACATGTTGAAACTCATACACCTGGTCGAGGATAAAATACATGCCCGCTCTACCGGTCCCTACTCACTGATTACCCAGCAACCCCTGGGCGGCAAGGCCCAGTTTGGTGGGCAACGATTCGGTGAAATGGAAGTGTGGGCACTCGAAGCCTATGGGGCCGCTCAAAATCTGCAAGAGGTCCTCACCGTAAAATCCGACGACGTGTCCGGGCGAGTGAAAACCTATGAAGCTATAGTAAAGGGAGAAGATGTATACCAGCCCGGGGTTCCCGAGTCCTTCAACGTGCTCCTCAAGGAGCTTCAGAGTCTGGGATTGTCAGTTGAGCTCCTAAACGAGGAAGAGAGTGCCGCCATGCCCAGGGAATTGGCCGAAACCCTAGAAATGGGAGAAAGCCTGTAGAGGAATTAAGGAGATGGTGAATATGCCGGACAGGACAGATACTCAGGCTACAAGCTTCAACACTATACGGATTTCCATAGCTTCCCCGGAGCAAATCATTAGCTGGTCCCACGGTGAGGTTACCAAACCCGAGACTATAAACTACAGTACTTTGCGCCCGGAAAAGGACGGGCTCTTCTGTGAGCGTATTTTTGGACCCACCAAGGACTGGGAATGTTTCTGCGGCAAATACAAACGGATACGCAATCGGGGGGTAGTTTGCGATCGATGCGGAGTTGAGGTTACCCGCTCGAAAGTCCGTAGGGAGCGTATGGGAAACATCAAGCTGGCGTCCCCGGTAGCCCATATATGGTTTAGCAAGGGTACTCCTAGTCGGCTTGGTTTGCTTCTGGATCTCTCCCCTAGAAACCTGGAGAGGGTGCTCTACTTCGCCCAACACATTGTGGTCTCCGTGGATGAAGATGCCAGGCAAAGGGCCATCCAGGAAGAGGATAGGAAGCACGAGCAGGAGGTAGAAAAGCAGCAGAAGGCTGCCGAAGAAGCGATAGCCCAGAAAAGTGGGGATTTTGAAGCGTCCGCCGGCTCTAAGAGTGAAGATGAACTGGAGCAGGACCGTCTGGCTACGGAGACAGAGATAGGTGCCATCAGGGATGAGCATGCCGGTCAAGAGGGTAAGCTCTTCGAGGAGATGCAGTCCAGGAAAGACGAGTTGGAAGACCTTCGAGTGGGCAAACTCATCATCGAGAGTCGCTACCGCGAGTTGAGGGAACAATACGGCAACGTATTCAAGGCTATGATGGGAGCAGAAGGCATACTGGAGATATTGCGTGGGATAGACCTGGAGGCCCTGCGCGAGTACCTTCTCCAAGAGATGCGCTCCACGTCAGGCCAGCGGCGCAAAAAAGCCATTAAGAGGCTGCGAGTAGTGGAAGCCTTCCGAAGAAGCGGAAACAGGGCGGAGTGGATGGTACTCACCGTGCTTCCGGGCTTGCCTCCTGATTTGCGCCCCATGGTGCAACTCGATGGTGGCAGGTTTGCCACCAGTGACCTGAACGACCTGTACAGGCGTGTTATCAATAGGAATAACCGTCTGAGGAGGCTATTGGACCTTGGCGCACCAGACATTATAGTACGCAATGAAAAAAGGATGCTTCAGGAAGCGGTAGATGCCCTGATAGATAACGGAAGACGCGGCAGACCTATCCAGGGCAGCCACAATCATAAACTCAAGTCCCTCTCAGACCTGCTCAGGGGCAAGCAAGGCCGCTTCCGCCAGAATCTTCTGGGGAAACGGGTTGACTACAGTGGCCGCTCCGTAATAGTAGTCGGCCCAGAACTGGAGCTTCATCAGTGTGGCCTGCCCAAGCGGATGGCCCTTGAGCTCTTCAAGCCTTTTGTAATGCATAGGCTGGTAGTCCTGGGAATATCACCTAATATCAAGAGCGCCAAGAGGATGGTGGAGCGGGCGCGCCCTGAAGTTTGGGACATCCTTGAGGACGTCATTAAGGAACGCCCGGTGCTCCTTAACCGTGCCCCTACCCTTCACAGGCTGGGTATTCAGGCTTTCATGCCGGTACTCATAGAAGGGAGCGCCATACAGATTCATCCCCTGGTATGCTCTGCATTTAACGCCGACTTCGACGGGGACCAGATGGCCGTCCACGTGCCGCTGTCCCGCATGGCTGTGTCTGAAGCCAGTGATACCATGCTTAGTGTACATAACATGCTGTCTCCCGCGTCCGGTGAGCCCCTGGTAGCCCCTACCCTTGACATGGTGTTGGGCTGCTACTACCTGACGGACGTAGAGGCGGGTGCTAAAGGCACCGGAAGACG
>JAGWBG010000172.1 GCA_021296015.1 Dehalococcoidia bacterium
AGGAGACCTACACAGACGTGAGAGTGAGGCGCGCCCTCCATCTAGCCGTACATAGCCAGCCCTTAATTCAAATCTTAAGCCGGCTGAGGGACACCATGGGAGGGCCTTTCCCGCCCGGTTTCTGGTTCGGATTGAGTGCGGAAGAGTTGTCCCAGTTGCCGGGATACAGGGAGACTCCCGACGGCGAGAAGCATCCCGACGATATAGCCGAGGCCAAAAGGCTGCTGGCTGAGGCCGGCTACCCAGACGGGTTCAAGACCACCATAAATGCCATCCAACTGGCCGAGTTCGTCGAAATGTCCGAGGTGTTGGCGGACCAGCTCAAGAGGTTCTTGAACGTTGATGCCACTGTCAGACCACTGGAGTACGGCGTTGGTGTCGAGGCGATTGTTGGATGCACGTATGATATGAACACCGCAGGCTATTCCCAAAAGATCATGGAGCCCCATGACATACTTGGTGCCGCGTATGTGGAGGGCGGGTCAGGCAATCGCTGCAATTGGAGCCACCCCAGGATTGAAGAGATATTTGAGTTGCAGGCAAGGGAGTTGGACCAGGAAAAGCGAAAGGCTCTCATCATGGAGGCGACCAATATCCTCCTGAATGAGGACATCGCCATCATAAACCTCTACTGGACATTCCGAGGCATGTTTATGAATAACAAAATCAAGAACTTCCATGTTCCCGTCGGCCTCACAGACCAGCTGAAGGCGGAGCACCTGTGGTGTGACCCATCGTGCTAGGCACGGAAGGGCGGCGGACAGGAATGACCTTACGGGAGGGGTGTGGGTTTCTGCGCTAGAGGTTCAGGTCGGCGTCCTGGAAGTCCTTCTCCTTTGCGTAGACTTGGAGGCGGTGACGAGCGGATTCAAGGACGAATATCCTGCCATCGGCGTCCATGTTCACCGCTATGGGTCGCCGGAATCGCCATTCGGGCTCCAAGTTGACTCTCCTGCGGGCCTTGAGGATGTCCGGGTTGGCGTTGATGTATTCCTCCGTCCAGGGGGAAGGCTGCTGGGCGTCCCCTACGAGGGAGGTGATAAAGGTCCCGTCGGGGGCGTATACCTGGACGCGGTGGTTGCTCCAGTCGGTCACGTAGACATCTCCCTCTGAGTCCACTGCAACGCCCGTGGGACGGTCAATCCTCCCTACACCATTGTCGGTTGCGCCAAAGCTGGCAAGGAACTCGCCATCAGGGGAGAATTTCTGCACCCGGCTATTCTTCCAGTCGGCCACGTACACATCTCCCGCGCTGTCCAGGCATATTCCCCAGGGCGTGTGGAACTCCCCGTCACCGCTGCCGTGCCGCCCCCACTTCGCGAGGAGATTCCCATCTCTGGTGAATTTCTGTATGCGGTTGTTGTTAGCGTCCACGACGTAGAGGTTGTCCTCCCGGTCGAACACCATGCCCGACGGACCGTTCAGGTCGCCGTCGCCGCTGCCCTGACTGCCCCACTTGCCGAGGTACTTCCCCTCTTTGTCAAATACGCAAATCTGGTGAAGGTTCTCGTCGGAGACGTACACGTTCTCGTCCCGATCCAGGTCAATGGAGGCCGGCCAGATGAACTGCCCGTCGCCGGAGCCGAAGCCTCCAAACTGCCCGAGGAACTGGTGGTCCACGGTGCACTTACTTACTCTCTGGCCCAGACCTTCAGCGTCACCCCGGTTCGTCACGTATATGACCCCGCTGGGGCCTATGGCGAAGTCCATGGGGGACCAGAAGCCCAGCCCGGACATCCCGTACATCCCTATGCAGTAGCTATAGTTAAACACCCGCCCAGCCGCTACGGTAGTCAGCATCACACCACCTCCTGGTTTGAGGGACTTTCAGGCCCCGACCCGGCCCAGCTATATGAAATCAAGCTGCTCGTAGTTCCCGCCCACAATGGGAACGGGGTCCATGCCCAGCCACTTCTCCACCACGGTAGAATAGAAGCCGCGGAAGTCGTAATTGGGAGCCAGGTCGCCCTCTTGTAGGTCCTCGGGCTTCAGGGACGGATACTCACTGTACATGCCACCCCTGACCTGGTCGCCTATGACGAAGGCCACTCCGCCAGCGCCATGGTCGGTCCCGGTGCCGTTGTCCCGCACCCGGCGGCCAAACTCGGTGAACAGCATCATAATCAGGTTTTCGCCAACCTGGTGCTCCCTCAAGTCGGCGAAGAAGTCGCTGACGGCTCTGCCCACGTCGGTCCACAGCTTGGCGTGCATGGGCAGCTGGTTGAAGTGGGTATCGAAGCTGCCGTGGGCGGTGTAGAAGACCTGGGTTCCTAGGCCAGCCATGTATACCTGGGCTATGCCTTTCAGGTATTTGGCTATGGGAGTGTCCGCGTACTCCACAGTGGAGGAGTATCCCTGGGGGACCGACCGGAGGATGTCGGCGCCCTTCAGCACGTTCTGCCCCGTTTGGCCTAGATAGTCCATCACCGGGCCTGTTCCTATGGCGGGCGAGTACATGCGGGCAAACCGCTCCAGCAACTCGGCTCCTTCCTGGTCGCCGGCGACTGCGGGCACGTCGGTGAGCACGCCGTAGGACTCCAGGTTGGACACCGATGTTACCGGCACACCCCGCAGGGCCATGGCTCTGGGCAGGCCCTGGCCGAAGTTAACCCCCTTCAGGACGTTCTCTCCCCGGGGGTCCAGGTCGCGGATGACCTTGCCAACCCATCCCTCGGTCCCCACTATATCCGGCTCGCAAGTATGCCAAACATCCATAGCCCGGAAGTGGGAGCGAACGGAGTTAGCGTATCCGATGCCGTGAATGATGGCGAGCTTGCCATCATCCCAAAGGTCTTTTACCGGCCCCATGTTGGGATGGAACCCCAACTCGTCGTCAATGGGGATTACCTGGTCCTCGGGGATGCCGATTTTGGGCCTATTATCCCTATAAATGGGATTGGTGTAGGGGATTACACAGTTGAGGTAGTCGTTGGCCCCCGTTAGCTGGAGGACAACTAACACCGGGTCTTTGCTTGTGGATGCCATAACTAACCTCCCTTATTTGGGGTTTACCAGCGATGAGCCGTCGGCCAGTGGCTGAGGGCTGAGCACCGGTAGATTTCACGCTCATGCTTTAGTTATGCGAACTGATATTCCTTTGAAGCGGCTATCAGCGCCAGCATGACCGCCACACGTTTCTCAGAGGTCTTGATTTCCTGCTCCGTGCCCCAGTGCAGGTCTCCTCCCTTCTCGGCATGAGCGAGTAGCTCGCTGCGTGTCTGATCGCCTATGTCCAGGGGGCCAACCAGGTCGGCGCACCCGTTCACTAGATCCGCAGGGGAGAGGGTGCCTCGCTCCCAGAGCTTGCTGATGATGGCCCTGACGCCGGGAAGGGTGCTGTCGCCCAGAAGTTTGGCGGCGAAGTTCACTCGTCGGACCAAGGCTCCACCATCTATCCACTCCTGCCCCGTATGCCAGCTTTCCACGCTGGGGGGGTTGAGTAGCTCCTGCCCCTGGTAGGTACACTCAAAGGCCAGGTCCTGAAAGCCGAGCCGGGGAGAAGTGAAGTTGCCCGCCATGCGAACGGTCCCTATGACCAGTTCCGCCGGGCTTTTCACCCTGGCGAACCTGGCGTTCTTGAAGAAATCAGAGAGGAACAGCACCCGTAGCATCGAGCGGATGTCGTAGCTGGACTCGTTATAAGCCTGTACAAGGGTACGAATCGCCTCCGGGTCCGCCGGGGGGGTTATGTTCCAGCTGGGGACCTGGGGTTCGTCGGCGACGAAGAAGTTGTACATGTGGCGAGCCAAGAACCGGGCCGTGGCGGGCTGCTGGGCCACGATTTCTATTATGTCCTCACCGTTGAAGCGTCCTCGATAGCCCAAAAAAGTCTTCTCGCCGTCGTCGTGGTCCTCGGCCTTGTACTGGAAGCTCCAGTAAAAGCGACCCAGGGGGTTGCGGGGTATCTTGGGGCCGATGGTCCAGCCGGTGAAGGCCCTAGACGCTTCCTTTATGTCGTCCTCCGAGTAGTTGCCCACTCCCATAGAGAATAGCTCAAGCAGTTCCCGTCCCCAGTTCTCATTTATCGCCCCTTTGTGGTTGCCGTTGTTGTCCAGCCAGTAAATCATGGCCGGGTTTTTGGCAAGCTCGACCAGCAGGTTGGGAAAGCTGCCCAACCCGTGGCGGCGGAACATGGCTATCTGCTGTAGGAGTTCGGGCGGATTGTCAACTTTGGAGTTGCCCGTCGCGAAAAGCTGATGCCAGAAAAGGGCGACCTTCTCTTCAAGGGGCCGTTTGGTGTTGATCATCCGGTATACCCAGTT
>JAGWBG010000173.1:0-644 GCA_021296015.1 Dehalococcoidia bacterium
TGACGTAGGGGTGCTCCATATCCACCCAGAAGGCGACCCGGTCGGTCATGTTCTCCCATTCCTTCACGTAGCGGAAGACACTCTCTCTGCACTTCCGGTTGAAATTCTCGATGCCGTACTCCTCGATGTCCCGCTTGGACATGAGGCCCAACTCCTTTTCCACCTCCAACTCCACAGGCAGCCCGTGGGTATCCCAGCCCCCCTTTCGCAGACATCGGTATCCCTTCATCGTCTTGTAACGGGGAATTATGTCCTTGAACACCCGGGCCAGCACATGGTGAATGCCGGGGTTGCCGTTGGCCGTGGGAGGACCCTCGTAGAGCATGAAGAGGGGCTTCCCCTCCCGCTCCGTCTCCGTGCGATGGAATATATCTCTGTCCTTCCAGAACTGGAGAACGCCCTTCTCCAGTTCTGGGAAATTTACCCTGCTGGATACCGGCTTGAACATCTTTCCCACACCTCGGAACTGCTTTTTGAATAGCTTATCAGATATGCGCCGTGAGTACATCCCCCGTCAGGCGGGTCCAGGGTATTTTCATCTTCCTTTCATTCTGAATCCGTCGAAGGCGGGAATCCAGAAGCGCCGACCATGTGAAACGTCGCTGCCTGCGGAATCCTCTGGATTCCGGCTCAAGGCCGGAATG
>JAGWBG010000173.1:679-4931 GCA_021296015.1 Dehalococcoidia bacterium
GATTCCGGCTCAAGGCCGGAATGACGGGAAGGGGCAGCTCCGCCCCTACGTCTCCAGCAGCAGGAAGAACTCCCGGTTGCCCGCGTCCCCCAGTATGGGAGACGGGACAAGGCCTCGCAGCCTGAAGGCCGAGTCCGCTATCCACAGGATGGCCCGGGCAAGCACCCTGGCGTGTACCTCAGGGTTTTTTATGATTCCGCCACGGCCCACCTCTCCCCTCATGGCCTCGAACTGGGGTTTGAGCAGTACAATTATCCGGCCTCCATCCCTCACGTGCTCGGATACCTGTGGGATGACCTTGACGACTGATATGAAGGAAACGTCAATTGTGGCAAGGTCTACCTTCTGTGCTCCCTTTTCCTGGGGGGGAACGGGTAGAGTGAAGGGATAGTGGGCGTTGACACCCTCCATGACCGTGACCCTGGGGTCCTGTCGCAGACGGTAGTCCAGCTGGCCGTGGCCCACGTCCAGAGCGAACACCTTCCGAGCGTCACGCTGGAGCAGGCAGTCCGTAAAGCCTCCGGTGGAAGCCCCAACGTCCAGGGCTACCAGGTCCGACGGGTCCAGGCCGAAGCGGTCCAGGGCGTGGGCCAGCTTTAGCCCTCCCCTGCCCACGTAAGGCAGCCTGCCCCTGACCTCCAGGGGAGTATCGGTGGTCGTGGGGGTGCCAGGCTTGAGGACCCTGCCGGAGGGCGTGTACACCAGTCCTTCCATAATGAGGGCCTGGGCCTTCTCACGGGTCTCTACCAGGCCCTTCTCCACCAGCAGAAGGTCCGCACGCTTTTTATGGCTCTTTTTGGCCATTAGCGCCTCGGGGGGAGTGCAAAACACGGGGTTCCACTCCCAATTAAGTACGTCGTCATTCCCGTTTGCACGGGAATCCACCATTCGGCACACGGCACTCCTGCTTTCGCAGGAGTGCCGGATGTGGTTTAGCTCACTGCTCACTCATTGGGAAAAGGCCCTGGTAGTGCCCCGTGTTCAAATTGACACTTCTCTTGAATATGAATTATAATCCATCATATTAAGGGAGACTATCATGACGAAGCGCACATATCAACCTAAGAAGCGCCGACGGCAGCGCGTTCACGGATTCCGTGCTCGTGCGAGCACTCCAGGAGGTAGGGCCGTACTGAAGCGTCGCAGGTTTAAGGGCCGCCATAAGCTGGCGGTATAGCCATACAGCCGAATCTCGATGCAGAGAGAACTACGTCTTACTGATAGCAAGCGATTCCCCTTGATACACCAGGAGGGTCGAGTATGGGCCAACCGGCTGCTGGTGATGAAGATTATACCCAATGGTCTGGACAACAGCCGGTTCGGGTTTCTGGTGGGTAAAAGGATAGGGAATGCAGTGGTAAGAAATAAGGTGAAGCGGCGTCTGAGAGATGTCATTCGCCTTGAGCCGGTGGAAGCCGGTTGGGACGTGATTTTCATAGCCCGAAGAGGCGCCGATAGCAGCGACTATCACCAGCTCAAGCGGGCCGCTGGGGGCCTGCTAAAGAGAGCCAAACTCCTCTCCGGTTCTCATCCCTCAGCCCCACCTAACACTGTTATGTTAAGCGGGGAGTGGCTTCGGGTCTCGAAGCAGCGAGCAGGCGACCGAGTGGCGTCAGGTTCCGGTGGTGGGGAGGCTGAGGCGTGAGAGGGTTAGCTCTGGGCTGCATCACGTTCTATCAGGAAGCGGTCTCTCCATACATTCCCTCCGCTTGCCGATTTACACCCACATGTTCCCACTACTCTCATCAGGCCATACAGGAGTACGGGGTAATAAAAGGAAGCTGGCTCACTATAAAGCGTCTGTCGAGGTGCCGCCCTCTGGGCGAGAGAGGTTACGACCCTGTACCCTAGTGTTATGCCCCGGTCTTTCGTTGTTCACCCAAAGCTGCTGCTGTTGGGAAGGCCCTTCATTTCCCGTAAAACCACGCGTCGTCAGCCCCGCTTTCGCGGGAAAGACGGCACTTTCGACCTATCTGATCAGACAGGCAGAGGAGGGATTCGGTTCTTGCTTCTCCTGTTGGTCGCCCTTCTGATACTGACTGCATGTACCGGGCGCGACCTCATCTCCTGGGGATCGGGTTGGACGCCAGCGGCGGTGAGCGACGGCGTAGTTTACGTGGGGACCAAGGACGGAGAGGTACTGGCACTGGACGCAAACAGGAACGGCAATCTGAGGGGCGAGGAGCAGGTGAAATGGCGGTTCTCACCCGAGGGCGATGAGAGGTTGGGGGGATTCTTCGGTGCGCCCGCAGTGGGAGAAGAATACGTATACGTGGCGGATAGAGGAAATAGAGACGACACTGGAGCACGCCTCTACGCTTTGAGGAAGGACCGTGGGTCCGATGGCACTGTCCGGTCTGATATGGGAGAGTGGGGGAAGGACGTTGGAGGGGCCGTAGTCGGCGGGCCGGTACTGGCCGCCGGGCTGGTAATGTTTGGGTCCGACGATGGCAACCTCTCTGCCTATTATACGGCCGGCGATACGCCCGGCAGGCTGGCGTGGAGATTCCCTACCGAGGCGCAAATCTGGACGACTCCCCTGACAGCGGACGGGATTGCCTACTTTGGCTCCATGGACCGCCACGTCTATGCCGTTCTCACGACCGGCGATAGAGCGGGCGATGAGGTCTGGAAGTACAAGACTGGGGGGGCCGTGGTCTCCAGGCCCCTGCAACTCGACGGGATGCTCATAGTCGGCTCCTTCGACAAAAAGCTGTATGCCCTAGACTTGACGGACGGCTCATTGCTGTGGTCCTTCGAGGCGAGCGATTGGTTCTGGGCAGGCCCCGTCTCCGACGGAGAATACATCTTTGCTTCATCAATGGACGGCACGGTATATGCTCTGGACAAAAATGGCAATCCTGTCTGGCCTGTGCCATTCAAGGCCGAATCGCCCGTTGTTTCCACCCCGGTGTTGATAGATGATATGCTGGTGGTGGCCACTGACGGGGGCAAGCTGCACCTTCTCAGAGCCAGCGACGGGAGCGAGCGCGAAGTCTTCAAGGACCTCCTGGGGGGTCGAGTGAAGGCGCCCCTGAGCAGAGAGGACAACGTGGTGTTTATAGGAGCTGAGGATCACACGGTGCGTGGGATGAACGTGGAGCGGTGGGCGGAGGTCTGGCAGATATCCACCAGGAAGTAGGTTCACATTGGGTTTCATTGAGTTCCTCTTTAATAACGTACTGATAGACCCCATGGTGAACATCCTGGCGGGGTTGTACACCGTGCTGTTCAGCAGCTTCGGCCTGTCCATAATCTTTTTTACCATCATAGTGCGGTTGCTCACTTTGCCCCTTCAACTGAAGATGACAAGTCAGATGAAGGCTATGCAAGGCCTGCAACCCCGAATGCGTGAAATACAGACGCGATATTCCAAAGACCCCCAGAAAAGGTCCCAAGAGGTTATGCGCCTCTATCGCGAGGCGGGCGTGAACCCCCTGGGATGTCTGGGCCCAATGTTTGTCCAGCTGCCGATATGGATTGGGCTTTACCAGGCCCTTCTAAAGAGCCTGGGTACTACGCCCGACCACCTGGTTGGCCTGTCCCAGAGGGTGTACTCCTGGAACCCACTGGCCGACGCCATTGTGCCAATAAACAGCAACTTCCTTTGGCTCGACCTTGCCAACCCGGACCCCACACCCATATTGCCCGTGCTGGTGGGGGTCACCACTTGGGCACAGCAGAAGATGACCACCATGCCCGCAGCAGATGAGAGGCAGGCATCCACCAACAGGATGATGTTGCTGATGATGCCTTTCATGCTGGCGCTGTTCAGCTTCACATTTCCCAGTGGACTTCCCCTTTACTGGGTGATTTCCAACGTGATAGGGGTGGCCATTCAGGGTTTCGTGACCAAAGATTGGAGTCTCCTGATACCCAGCTTTATAAAACCTTCTCCAGCCCCTGAGTCCGTTCAGCCTGAACCCCAACAACCGGAGCCCGGGGAGTTGGAATCTAAGGAGATAGAGAGCAATGGAAGAGCGAGTGATGTCCGGGAAAACCGTCGAAGAGGCAATAGAGGTGGCCCTGAAAGAGCTAGACGCAAGCAGAGAAGGGGTAGAAGTAGAAATATTAAGCCGAGGTAAGCCCGGGTTCCTTGGCATAGGCTCCGAGCCCGCTCGGGTGCGAGTGAAGAAAATCCCGAGTTCTCAAGGAGCTGCTTCTGTGGCTATGGACGTGGTATACACAATCCTGTCCGGCGCGGGGGTCAAGAGCGTCTCAAGTGTATGAAGCGCTTTCGATTCCGAGTCCG
>JAGWBG010000174.1:0-4188 GCA_021296015.1 Dehalococcoidia bacterium
CCGAGGGGGTAGAGACCATCAAAATGCAGATGGACTACCCGGAGCATCGAGGTTCCTTTGCAATTGGAGCATACCCGGACTTGGTGCTACATCACCTTGCTCCCATAGTGAAAGAGTTCAGGACCAACTACCCACGGGTCCAAATCAAGCTTATGGCCCGGTCCTACTCGACCCTGATAGACATGGTGTCTGCAGGCGAGATAGACCTGGCGCTGGGCAATAAGCCAGAGCCGGAGAGGCCCTCCCTGGACTATAAGCATCTCTTTACCTCGGACTTCGTGCTTGTGACCCCCATGGACCACGACCTTCTGAAGCTGCCGGAAATCGGCCTCAATGACATTGCCCAATGGCCCCTCATTCTCCTGGGGCCTGCAAGCCATAGCCGGATTATCCTGGAGCAAACCCTTAGACGAGACGGGCTTCCCTACAATATCACCCTGGAAATGGACATCATGGAGATGGCAAAAAGGTACGTGGAGATAGGGATGGGAATCGCCGTGACCCTCGAATACGTCATACAGCCGGAGGATAGCGAAAAGCTGGGTATCCGTAAGCTGACGGGAATCTTCCCGCCGTCTCAAATGGGGCTTATCACTCTCAAGGGCAAGTTCCTGAGCAGGTCCGTGCGCAACTTCATTGATGCCCTGGTAACCGGACTGGGAGAGTAGCGCGGGCGTCAACCCTGTACCACGGAGTCTACGACGGGGCGATGAAGTCGGGCACAGGGGCAACGTCAATGTGCGATGTCCACTCCGGCGCTCCCCGCCGCGCCCACCAGACACCCCATATAATGAATGCAGCGGCCACCGCTATGATGACCGCTGCATAAATCCTGCGACGCCAAGGCATCTACGGAATGGCTTGGTGCGCCGAATGGATTGTCACCTCAGTCACCTCGAAATTGTTACCGAACTTGAGCGGAATGCCCCTCGCATCGTCAACATAGACGCGGTCAATACCGTTATAGGTGAATAAGATGCCCTCTGCATTGTCCGTGCAGCTGCTGTTGTAGCACACACGGGCCGTGGTTGCGACCCTGCTGTAGGACTGAATCGGGCTGGCGCTGTCGTTGATGCCATGAAGAGGCACACGAACCATATATATGCCCGGGATACGCCTCCCCCATTCAATCGTCTCCGTGACAAGATATCCATCAACAGCGTCATACGATGTGTAGGTGTTCCCGTCCACCCGTTCGTAGGACCCTACGCCGCTGAATGTGCCCCACGACGTTACGATGTCCGGAGACGCCGTCACCGTTTCAACCCATCTATCGGGAGCGGTGTAGTCCAGGCGGCGTGTCTGTTGCGATGCCACTTTGCGGTCACCGACCAGGGCCGATTGCCCATCAGCCTTGGTAAAAGTCATGGTGAAGCTGGGCCGCTCCAATGGCCAGTTGGGATTTGCGCCGCTTCCGCCGCCGATAGACATCATACCGCCAGAGACAAAGACCACCAATGCCAGCAGCAGCGCGGCAACCAATACACCAACGGCCCCAAGCCGCAGCGGTTTCCTGGACAGAATGCTCATAGTCCGTTCCTACTTTCCGCCCTTGGGTGCGTTAACCGCAGCGATTACGATACAGTTTGTCAATATGCAAAAGCAGGTGTTCATAAATCCCAATAAACCGGTATACCTATGTCAAATAAAAGAGGCCCAAGGGCGGCAACCCTCGTACTCGGAATACCGTGCTATGAGCGGCTATTGTAGCGATAATGGGGAGACCCCTCATCCGGCCCCCAGCTTTGATAGAACCGTTCGACGTGGGGAAGGAGCCGCTCCACCATCTGCCTGGTCTCCACCACCGAGGTCTCCAGAGGCCGGGCGAAGCGGTCCCGTAGCTCTGCGAGCACGTCCTCCTTACTTATTCGGGTGAACCTGCCGTTACGCAGGACCACCTCTCCGTCTATGATAACCGTGTCCACATTCCTGGCCTTCCCCCTGTATAGCAGGGCGTCCACGGCGTGGACATCGGGGTCCAGATATGGGTCTTGAATGTAGGTCATGTCCAGCAGCACCACGTCGGCCCGGCGTCCCACCTCCAGAGCGCCGATTTCATCATGGAAAAAGGTAGGGGCGGCGGCGTTGAGGGTGGCCATACGGAGGACCTGGTGGGAGCTAACGGCGGGTGCACCGATTCCGGGTTGCCGGTGAATCTTGGAGACCAGACGCATTTCTTGAAGCATATCATCGTCATCGTTGATGGCAGTGCTGTCGGTCCCCATCGCCACGTTGACACCCCTGGCCCACATACTGTTCACGGGCGCTACGCCATTCTTAAGTCTGAGATTGGAGCTGACGTTGTGGCATAGAGTGGTGTTGCTCTGCCCCAGCAGGTCTATGTCATCGTCGGTGAGCCAGATGGCATGGGCGCAGGAGACCTCTGGCCCCAGGAAGCCCAGGTCATTGAGGTGGGCTACGGGGGTCTTCCCCCACGTCCTGATTCCGTACTGCTTCTGGTAGTATGTCTCTACCAGGTGTATGTGGATGCCCGTGTTGTACCTGGCGGCATACTCCTTGGTGCGCTGCAGGAAATCGTCGGAGGCCCACTGGACATTGCTGGGGCTGAGAAGGACTCTCACCCTGCTGGAAGGGTCCGCGCCGTACTTGCGATAGGTGCGCTCAAAGAGATCAAAGTAGTCGTCGGCGGAGAGGTTGGAGGCAGCCAGGAACTTCCTTAATGAGGATGCCAGGTCGGAGGGCAGGCCCGCCATGAACCGCTCGTCGTCATCGTAGACTACCCGGTTCTGGTCGCGAAAGTACACGGAGAAAGCCGTCCTCATTCCGGCGTCACTGAAACCCCGGATTATCCGGTCTATGTCCTCCTCCAGGCCGGAGACAGGCGTCTGGGGGTGGTTGTACATGACGGAGGTCGTGCCCGATTCTATCATCTGCATGGCGGTGTACAGGGTTACCAGGTAGTGGTCGTAGGGACGCCGTGCCCAGCCCGACAGAATCCACGTTTCCAGGGAATCGTCGCAGGCGCCCATCTGGAGTGGCGTAATGGCTCTACCGTGATGGTGCGCATTTACCAGGCCGGGGAAGACCAGGTAGCTCTGCCCGCCAATCTCTTCATCGGCGCTGTGCCGGGACTTGAGGTCGTCATAAGAACCAACATCCTCGATGACGCCGTCCCGCTGGAAGACAGCGCCGTCGGTGATAACCACGCTGGAATCGGCATCGGTGCCTGCTCTGGAGACCAGGTATTTGCCTCGAATGAGGGAGGTAGCCATAGTTCTCCTCCTGCGAAGGGGATTGCTTGCGCCTATTATACACGGGCGCGCCAACCCCTACATCATCCCGACAGATGGGCTATGACCTCGCACCCCGCCTTGACACTCCCTGCGCCAGGCCATAAGCTATCGCTAGATTCGGTTTTGTCCTCTGGAACCACGCAATGAAAAATACCGACCACGTCCTGGAGGCCGTCCGGGAACGTTCAACAAATAGAGCCAACCTGACACGCCTTCTGAACGACCTGGAGACAAGGGATGTCGTCAACGGAATGACCGTCTATGCCAGGCCGGGACACTTCAATATCCCCACCCCAACCTACGGACATACCACTCCCCGCGGGAGCGCGCCGGAGGCATTGGTTCGAATTGCTCCCAGGCTGGAGAGTTCGGTAACCGGGTCCGTAGTATTCTGGAGCGAAGGCAGCAGGCTTGCTATCCTGCCACCCTTCCCGGTGGAGCACGAACAGGTGCTGGATGGCTGGGACGCCTCCCCTCTGCGGACGCTCCTTAGCCGGGAATACATGCTGGGGGTAGTGCTGCTCCGGCTGGGGAGATTCGCCGTAGGGGTGTTTCAAGGTGATGTGATGTTGTCTTCCAAGACCGATACCCGGTACGTGAAGGGCAGACACAGCGCAGGAGGTCAATCACAGAAGCGCTTCGAGCGCATCAGAGAGAAGCAGGCCCAGGAGCTTTTCGATAAAACGTGCACCGTCGTCAGGGAGAAGTTCACCCCCTACGAGGACCGGTTGGACTATATCATCCTGGGCGGAGAGCGGTTCACCCTTCAGGGGTTCCTCAAGCGCTGCGACTACCTGAACAGGCTATCCCCTAGAATCCTGGGCAGGACGCTTAACATAAGGGAACCCAAGCATGTAGCCCTGGAGGGGGTCATCGAGACGGTCTGGGAGAGCCGGGTGCTGACTGTTGAAGGCTATGACCAATGTTAGGTAGA
>JAGWBG010000174.1:4260-7346 GCA_021296015.1 Dehalococcoidia bacterium
CATTTGCTGGAGTACCACCTGGTACGGGAGAAACTGGCAGGTTACACCACCTTCCACCCGGCCAGGGAGCTTGCCCTCAGCTTGATGCCGCTCTACGAACCGTCTCAGGTGGCGCTCAGACAGCAGGAGACCACAGAAGCCCGGCGCTTTCTGGAAACCGGCTCCTCCATAGACCTTGCTGAGGCCAAAGACTTGCGTCAGGCGCTTCAGAGGGCTGCCCTGGGGGGTGTTCTCACCGGCGAAGAGCTACGCGACCTGTACGATACACTCAAGCCGATGCGTGGGGCTCGCGCCGCCGTAATCCGTCAGAAGGACATGCCAATCCTCGGGGCCGTCGCCCAGAATATGCCAGTCCTGCGCGACCTGGAAAGCAATCTGTCCGGTTCCATAGGCAGGTCAGGTGAGGTGCTGGACAGCGCCAGTCCCACCCTGAAGGAACTACGCGCCGAGTCCCGCTCAGCCCAGCAGCGTCTCACAGACTCCCTGGAGCGCACACTGAGGCGGATGCAGCGACAGGGCATTATCCAGGAGCCTGTTATCACCCAACGCAACGGGCGCATGGTACTGCTGGTCAAGACGGAGATGAAGCACCGTCTCCCGGGGATAGTACACGACGTGTCCGATAGCGGGGCTACCCTTTTCGTGGAACCTATGACCGCAATCGGACTTGGCAACAGGTGGCGAGAGGTGCGTCTTGCCGAGGAGCGGGAGGAGGAGCGGGTGGTCCGCCACCTCTCGGCAAGGGTGGAAACCCACAGCAGCGACATCCTCCGTGGACTGGAGATATTGGCGGACCTGGACATGTCCATGGCCAAGGCGCGGCTCTCTCTGGCTACCAGCTCAACCGCCTCCAACGTGATTGAGGGTGAGCGCCAGTACATATCGCTGACGGATGCTCGCCATCCCCTGCTGAGGGGAGAGGTAGTGCCCATCACCCTCAACATGGGCGACCCAAGCTCCCTCCTCTTGATTACCGGCCCCAATGCCGGAGGCAAGACCGTAGCCCTCAAGACTATAGGGCTTCTCACTCTGATGGCCCAGTCGGGACTGCACCTGCCGGCCAGGGAAGCCACCACCAGCCTCTTCGATGGAGTCTATGCCGACATTGGCGACCAGCAGAGCATCCAGCAGTCCCTATCCACCTTTAGCTCCCATATCAAGAACCTGCGGGACATCATGGACCAGGCCACGGATAGGTCTCTGGTGCTCATTGACGAGCTGGGGACCAGCACAGACCCCGAGGAAGGCTCAGCCCTGGCCAAGGCAATTCTCCACCATTTTTCCCGGCGTGGCATTACCCTGGTGGCAACTACCCACCAGCGGGATGTGGCCGCATTTGTCCAGGAGCAGCCCGAGATGACCAATGCCAGTGTCGAGCTTGCCCCCCAGACCCTGGACCCCACGTATCGGCTGACCCAGGGACTGCCCGGCAGGAGCTATGCCCTTACCATCGCTTCACGCCTGGGACTGGAGAATGAGACCGTCGAACGTGCCCGCTCACTACTCTCTCCTGCCCATCAGGTAGCGGAAAGCCTGTTGAGAGAGCTACAGGAAGAGAGACACCTGGCCCAGGAGGCACGCAGGGAGGCTGAAGAGGTCATGTTTCAGGCCCGGCAAGAGAGAGCAGAAATGGAGGAGCAACTGGCCGACATCCAGATCCGGAAAACGGAAATGGTGGAGGAGGCCCAGCATCAACTCAGGCAGAAGATTGAGGAAGTCACCGGGCGGCTCCGTAGGGCGGAGCGTGTCCTGGAGCAACAACCCGCGTCTCTATCCCAGCCAACCCAGCCTGTGCCCAAATCCACGATAAGGGAGGTGCGCAAGGAGGTGGCCGAGGTCCGGCGGGAGTTGCGGTCCCCAGACTGGCAGCCACCGGCCAGCAAACGAAGCGACTGGTTGAAGGCCCTTCAGCCCGGAGACCGGGTGTACCTGCAGGGCATACCCCAACCCGTAGAGATTGTGACCTCCCCGGACGGCGAAGGTACGGTGGAGGTGCTTCTTGGTACTATGCGGGCACGGCTGCCTGTTTACCGGCTGGACAGGCCGGCGCGCACCCATACAACATCTGCACGCGAGGGCATATACTTTTCCCGTCCCGTCAAGAGGCAGGTCAACACCGAGTTGGACCTTCATGGCGTGAGGGTTGAGGAAGCCCTCGACCGGATAGACGGCTTCCTCAACGATGCCACCCTTGCAGGACTCTCTTCAGTGCGCATCATGCACGGCGTGGGCACCGGGGCACTGAGAAACGCATCCCGGGAGTATCTCAGCCATCACCCACTGGTGAAGTCCGTCAGGAGAGACGAGAGTATTACAAGTGACAGTGCCACCGTGGTTGAACTGGCGTGAAATAGTTCATGAGCCTTCGGGACTCGGATAGAAGGCCCCAATCGGACTCACCCGGTCTCCGATGCCACTATCTCAAAGGTGCTCCCAGACATATCCTTCCCTACTCATGCAATATAAGACTATCCACCCGCAACACCCATCTTATCGGACTTTATCGGACTCGCAGCGATAGAACCCCTGATCTTGGCCAGAAGCAAGCGGCCTTCGGCGTTGATTTCCAGGCTGTTAATGTCAATAAGATCTGACCATGGGATATCGTCCAGTGCCGAGCTTCCCTCCTCGATTATCCTGTGCAGCAACCCCATGTTCTCTTCCGCAGAGTCGCCGTCGGCGTGGACTAGTACCAGGGCCATATACCGTCCCTCGTCGTCCTTGCCAGCGCCGACGCCAAACGCCTGATATGGTCGCAGCCAGGGACCCGCCACTGCTAGTTCCCGCTCCACATCCTCCAGAGAAATATAGTGCCCCGTCAACCCCTTGGCGTAGTTAGGGAGTCTCCAACGCTCGACTCCATCACTCAAGAACATGGTGTAGGCCGTCAGTTGAGACATGCCGCCGGCCAGAAGCCGGAACTCCTCTACGTCCGCCAGGGATGGCGATTCCTTCAGATGTACGTCTACCAATGTTTTCATCTCAGAAGTGCCCAGAGTGCGGAACACATACTCGTCCAAGACTGCGATACGCCCCCCTCTGCCAAGCAAGTCGAAGGCCGGAGGCGCGAAACTCATAGTACGATC
>JAGWBG010000175.1 GCA_021296015.1 Dehalococcoidia bacterium
GGCCTGGCCATGGATGGAGGGAGAGTTACGCTCCGGCACAACGCGTATCACCTTGCCGGACCCGGTCACTTCCAGGTGAAGCTGGCAGCCTACGGGCCAATGGGGGCATATAGTCTTATCCACCATGCTGGCCTTCTGCCACTGGTGGTTGCTCTCCACCAGTGCGCCCACGGGGCAGACATCCAGACATGCCCCGCAGAACTCGCAACCCGACTCAAGAAGGGATGTGCCGTGGGAAGTACCCACCAGTGCCCTGCCCGCCCGCTCGGTAAAGGTTATAGCATTGTCGCCCCGCACTTCCTCGCAAACCCTCACGCACCTGCCGCATACAATGCACAGATTATAGTCCCGGTCATAGAATGGGTCTCCCGTCTCAATGGGCAGGTTGCGGTATTTGTAGCTCAGGGGTGATTCTAGCTCCATATTCAGGGCGCGCGTGGTATCCTTCAACTCGCACCGCTCATTCTTGGGGCAGGTCACGCAGCGGTCGTTCACTGACACGTGTCTGAGGCATATATCCTGGGGGCCGCAAAGGTCTATCCGGTGACAGGTGAGACATCCGTGGGGATGCTCGGAAATCAACAACTCCATGATGGAGCGCCGCAGCTGGTACACCTGGTTGGTGTTGTTCCTTACGACCATGCCGTCCTGTACTGGTAAGGTGCAGGACGCCGGGTTGCCTCTGCCCCCCTCCACTTCCACCACGCACATCCGGCAAGCAGCGTAGGGCTTCATGCCGGGGTGATAGCAAAGATATGGCACGTAGATGCCTGCATCAATGGCCGCCTCAAGTACCATCTTTCCGGGTTGGGTCTTGACCTCAACACCATCTATTGTAATTGTAATCTCGTTGACTTGTTCAGCCATATTCCACTTCCGAGTCGGCCATTATGCAAGAGGGTGTTTACAAAGTCCCTTTTCATCCGCCGGGGGTGGGCGATGGTGAGGGGTATCGAGGGGATTCACCCTCACCTCAATCCTCTCCCGTCAAGGGAGAGGAGGTCTGGTAGTCACTTTGGGAACATCCTCTGACAGCAAGACCTCCTGCGATTTTACCTCCGGGTGCTTTGGGGAGAGTACCTATCGGCCATGCAGCGTCCTGTCGGGCACCGCCTCTCGACCATGTGCTCGTGGAACTCGTCGCCGAAATGGCGCAGGGCCGAGGACACCGGGTTGAACCCCAGCTGTCCGTGGCCGCACAGGGAGCCTGCCTGCATGTTCTGGCCCACCTGACGCATCATCTCCAGGTCTCCAGGCTCGCTCTCAAAGCGGCATATCCGCTCCAGCATTTCCAGGATGTGGGTCATTCCCAGCCTGCAGGGGAAGCACTTGCCGCAGGACTCGAACTGGCAGAAGGCGATGAGGGCGCGGGTCATGTCTACGGCGCAGGTGTCCTCGTCGGCGGCGATGATGCCACCCGACCCCAGAATAGCTCCGGCCTGGGCCATCTCCTCAAAATCCAGGGATATGTCCAACTGCTCGGCACTGAGCACACCCCCCAGGGGACCTCCTGTCTGGAGGAGCTTCAGATTCTTGCCGTTGGGCACTCCACCCGCAACCTCGTATATCACCTGCCTGAGGGTCATCCCAAGGGGTATTTCCACCATCCCGGTGTAGGCCAGGTTTCCCGTAAGGCACAGGATTGCAGTGCCTTTGCTCCGGTTCTGACCTATTTCAGCGAACCAATCGCCGCCCTTGTCTATTATCTGGGGGACGTAGGCAAGGGTCTTTACGTTATTTATGTTGCTGGGCTTGCCAAAGAGGCCTACCTGTGCCGGAAAGGGTGGCCGGAACCGGGGCATGGCCCGGCTTCCTTCTATAGCCTCCATCAAGGCCGTCTCCTCGCCTGACACGTAGGAGTCGCCGGTGAGGGACACCTCTATGTTGAAGCTGAAGCCTGAGCCGAAGATATTGTCCCCAAGAATGCCCAACTCCTGGGCTTGGCGGATTGCCTCACGGGTGCGATGTATAGGCCCATCATGGCCGTGGCGTATGAACACGTACCCGTAGTTGGCTCCGGTCACGTAACCTGCCAGCACCATCCCCTCCAGGAGAGTATGGGGGTCACTCTCCAGGATGCCCTTATCGTTGAAGGCCCCGGGGTCTCCCTCCTCACAATTGCACAGGATATACTTGACCGGATCAGACGATCTTGCCAGGAAGCTCCACTTGGTGCCCGTCGGAAAGGCGGCGCCCCCGCGCCCCCTCAAGCCGGACTTGTTGACCTCTTCCAGGGTCTCCTCCGGGGTCATGCTGCTCAGGGCCTTATGCAGAGCGTCGTAGCCGCCGTTGGCTACGTACTGGCCGATGTCGCAGGGGTCTATGTTGCCGGCATTTCGCAGGGCTATACGTTGCTGGTTCCTCATCATTGGGTGCTGCTTGAGGTCTTGAACACCGTCAAGCCCGTCCCCACCCAGATACCCCAGGGCAAGGTCGGCCACCGGCGCATTCCGCACCACGTGGGAATATATAATGGCGGGAACCTCGCTCGGTGTAACCGGGCCGTAAAAGAGCCTCGATCCGTTGGTCATCGTTATATCAACCAGCGGCTCGGCATAGCACAATCCCAGACAGCCCACCTCGCTGACGACGGCCTCTACGTTATGCTGACGCAGCTCTTCATGGATAAGCTCAATCACACTGTCGGCGCCGGCCGCCTTCCCGCACAGGGCGGAGCCGACTCGTATCCAGGGAACCTGGCCGCCCGTAAGGGCCTGCCACCGGCGGCCGGACTCTGTCCGTATATCCTCGAAGCTCCTACTCAACCCCTTCTCCGTCCAGACCCGCGATGACCTGCCTTGCCACGTCAGGGGAGAGCCTGCCCATCAGCTTGTGGTCTACGCTTATCACCGGCCCCTGAGCGCAGGCTCCGAGGCACGTGTTAAATCTCACCGTCATCTTCCCGTCCGGGGTATCGCTCTCGGAATCCAGCCCCAGGGCATCCAGGACGGCCTTCACCACCGGCATAGCCCCCATGACGTGGCAGGAAGGCCCCCAGCATAGCTCTACCGTGTGGGTGCCGGGCGGCGTGAACCTGAAGTTGGTGTAGAAGGATGCCACACCCCAGACATCGTTGATGGTGGAGTTGGTATACCTGGCTACCTCCTCTACCGCTTCCTCGGGCATGTACCCCAACTCGTCATGGACGACCAACAGGGATGAAAGGAGGGTTATAGTGCTCTGGTCTTGGGAGTTGAGGGCTTTGTTTACCCGCTCTTTGAGCCCTTCCGCATCGGTGGTCACTACTTATTGCCCCCAGTATTGGGACTCGGCCCGTGTGATGCCCCTGCCCAGCCCTTCGAACATCCCTCTCCCACCGGGGGAGAGACCGGCATAAGGGCTATTCCTAAATAGGTCGTGAATTTTGTAACTAGCTGTCACGTTAAGCAATAGTAACATAAGGCGTACGGGCTTTCAACAAAATACGGCGTCAAAGGGTGTGGTCTTTCAGGGCCAGTCCTGCCACCTCTTTGCCGAGTCTGACGCTATAGTTGGTTCCCCTGTCTTCAGGATATATCTGGGTTGTGTTGGCAAGGTAGAGGTCCCTGATGGGGGTGCGAAGGTCGGGTATGCGCCGGCTGTAGTTAACCCCGATAATTGGCTGGGCGGCATCAACCTTGTGGTGATAGTACTCTTCAATCCAGGATGGGTTGAAGCCGGGGTTGATTCTGCGCAGGTGGGGGAGAAAGCTCTCAAGCAACTCCTCCCCGGTCATCTGATAGAGGGGGTTTTGCAAGCTGGGATAGTTGGAGAAATATACGACGTGTTTGCCCCCATATAGGGAGGTGTCCACAAGGTTGGTCTGCTCGATTATGCCAACAAAGGGCATGGAACGGTCGGCTACGTTGAGCCAGTACATGTGAGACAGAGGCCGGTCTAGGGCGAGGACCAT
Source organism: Dehalococcoidia bacterium (assembly GCA_021296015.1). Lineage (GTDB taxonomy): Bacteria > Chloroflexota > Dehalococcoidia > Lucifugimonadales > JAGWBF01 > JAGWBG01. The sequence goes on from JAGWBG010000175.1 coordinate 3,893, forward strand.
CAGCACCGCTGACAGGTAGGTCACGTTGGTCAGCTTGCTCGCGTACGCCTCGGGCAAGGGCGGAGCCAGCCGGGTGAATATATGGGACGGCGTGGTGGCAATGACGGCGTCGTAGGTGCTCACCCACGATTGCCCCGACGTCATTTCATCCTCGAGGCGAGTTGCG
>JAGWBG010000176.1 GCA_021296015.1 Dehalococcoidia bacterium
ATTGGGTGGGTATAAAGAAAGGTACGTGCGGGGGCGAGCGGTCGGGCACAACCTGATACGTGTGTAGACAGGTAGTGTAGAATAGGGGCGTCTCACGACGATATCCGGTTGGAAAACTTGTATGGAGGAGTTGGAAGATGGACCTTGGAATTAAGGGCAGGGTGGCAATAGTAACTGGTGGGAGTCGCGGACTGGGGATGGTTGCGGCCAAGGCCCTGGCCCAGGAAGGGGTGCATGTATCTATATGTGGCAGGACCAAGAGCAATTTAGACGAGACCGTGGAAGAGTTGAAGTCCCTTGGTGTACCGGCCATCGGAGTCGTGGCGGATATAGCCGAGCCCTCGGGAGCGCAGGATGTATATAATGCCACGGTGGCCGGGTTGGGACCTGTGGACATAGTGGTGAATAACGTGGGAGGGCGTCGCGGTACGACAATTACCCAGACTACGGAAGAGCAGTTCAAGGCGGGGTTCGAGTTCAACCTGTATGGGGCGATGAGGCTCATGTGGCTGGCTATCCCCGGTATGAGGGAGAGGCATTGGGGCCGGATTATAAACATCTCCTCCATCTACGGCAGGGAGTACGGCGGCTCGGTGGACTACATGTCAGCAAAGGCGGCCCTCATCGCGGCCACCAAGCACGCTGCCGTAGAGCTAATCACGGACAACGTGCTGGTCAATAGCGTAGCACCGGGGTCTATTCTCCATCCCGACGGCCCCTGGGACCTGTTCATCAAGAATCAGACGCCAGAGGTGGGAGGGGAGTTCATCGCCCGGAAAGAGCCGGCGGGCAGATTCGGCAGGCCCTGGCCTCCGAGCGGGCCAGCCTCATCACGGGCGCTTGCATCAACGTGGACGGGGGGCAGAGCAGGTCTTTGATATAGACTTGCCGTATGAGTAGTCCATGAGTCCATGGCAATTACCCAACCTCCGCCCTTGAACTTCGGGCGACTCTGTAATATCATTACTCCCCACCATGTTTACCCATCTCCACGTACATACAGAGTACAGCCTCCTGGACGGCGTCAGCCGCATACCCAAGCTGGTGAGACAGGCCAGGGACCAGGGTATGGATGCCCTTGCCATTACCGACCACGGCTCCCTATATGGTGTTGTAGAGTTCTACTCGGAATGTATGGAAGTGGGTATAAAACCCATCATCGGCTGTGAGGTTTACGTCGCCCACAACAGCCGTCATGACCGGGGACAGTCGGAAAGAAGCCCCTTCCACCTGACCGTTCTGGCCAAGGACTATCGTGGCTACCAGAACTTGATGAGACTGGTCACCCAGGCGCACATGGAGGGCCAGTATTACAGACCCCGCATTGACAAGGAGCTGTTGGAGCAGCATCACGAGGGGCTGATAGTCCTCTCCGGCTGTCCTACCGCGGAGGTCCCACGTCTCATCACGGAGAACCGGCTGGAGGATGCCAGGGAAGCGGCTCTCTGGTACAAGAGGCTGCTGGGTGCGGATAGCTACTTCCTGGAGTTGCAGCGTCACGAGCACATTGCCGAGCTTCCCACTATAAATGAAGCGCTGGCAAAGCTGGGGGAGGAGTTGGATATTCCCTGCGTGGTTACCAACGACTGCCACTACGTCCATAAAGAGGAATCTTCCTTGCAGGACGTACTCATCTGCATTCATACCAATACCACCATCAACGACGACAAGCGTCTGAAGATGGAAGACGATTCTTACTACCTCAAAAGCTCCGAAGAGATGTACGAGCTATTCCGGGATTTTCCCGAGGCAGTGAGCAACACGGAGCTAATCGCCGACATGTGCAACGTGAAGCTGGCGACTAACGAGCTTCACCTCCCAACCTATCCCGTGCCCAACGGCTCCGACCCGGATGAGTACCTCAGCCAGCTGTGCTGGGAGGGGTATAGGCAGCTTTATCCCAAGCCCCCTCCTGAAGTCGAAGAACGTTTGAAGTACGAGTTGGAAGTTATCAGGTTAACCCAGTTCGCCAACTACTTCCTGGTGGTGTGGGACATAATAACCTTCGCTCGCCAGAGCAATATTCTTTTCGGCGTACGGGGCAGCGCCGCCGGCAGCCTGGTACTATATTGCCTTGGCGTGACTGAGGTGGACCCCCTTGAATACAGACTGGTCTTCGAGCGCTTTCTCAACGTTGAGCGTAAGGAGATGCCCGATATAGACATGGACTTCCAGGATGACCGGCGGGATGAGGTTCTCAGCTACGTTACACGCAGGTATGGCCGGGATAAGGTGGCCCAGATAATCACCTTTGGCACCTTGGGGGCCAAGGCCTCGTTGCGGGACGTGGGCCGCAGCCTCGGCATGGGGTATGCCGACGTGGACAGGGTAGCGCGCCTGGTGCCATTCAAGTCCCGAACCCTTGAAGATGCCCTCTCAGTCAGCCAGGAGCTCAAGGACATCTACCAGTCCGACGAGTCCATCCACAATCTGGTTGACACTGCCCAGGCCCTAGAGGGTACTGTCCATCACGTTAGCACCCATGCCGCCGGTGTTGTCATATCCAGCGAGCCGCTTACGGAATATGTACCCCTTCAGAGACCGGCCAGGGGTGATGAGAGCAGCGAAATCGCCATGACCCAGTATGCTATGGACCCGGTAGCCAAGCTGGGGCTGCTGAAGATGGACTTCCTGGGTCTTACCAGCCTGACCATCCTGGACCGGGTGGTTAAGGTGGTTGAGCAGACCAAGGGCATCAAGATAGATATTCACAGGCTACCCCTGGATGATCGTAAGACCTTTGAGCTACTGTCTTCCGGTGATACTACGGACGTGTTCCAGCTTGAGAGCGCGGGGATGCAGCGCTATATCAAAGAACTCAAGCCTTCCTCCCTTGGGGACATAGCCGCAATGATAGCTCTCTACCGTCCCGGTCCCATGGAGCATATTGATACTTTCATAAAAGCCAAGCACGGCCTCATGCCCATAAAATATCCCCATCCCAGCCTTCAAGACTTGCTGGAGGAAACCCACGGCGTGATAGTCTACCAGGACCAGGTGCTTCTCATCCTCCAGGCTTTCGCCGGGTACTCTCTGGGTCAAGCTGATATAGTCAGAAAGGCAATGGGCAAGAAGATAGCCGAACTGATGCGTCAGGAACGGGAAAGCTTTATCGAGGGTGCTGTGGGGAAAGGTTTTACTCATGAACTGGCACAGTACGTATTCAATCTTATAGAGCCTTTTGCAGGCTACGCCTTTAACAAAGCCCACAGCGTGAGCTATGCCCTCATCTCTTACTGGACGGGCTACTTCAAAGCCAATTTCCCGGTAGAGTACATGGCCTCGGTGCTTAACTCCCGCCTTGACAACCCGGACAAGATGGCCAGCGCCATTAGTGAATGCTTCCGCATGGGAATACCGGTCCTACAGCCCGATATAAACCTCAGCGGGGTGTATTTCGCCATTGACAAGGACAAGGAAGGCACCCCTACCCTGCGCTTCGGACTGACGGCGATTAAGAACGTGGGAGAGAACGCGGTCCGTCTGATTGTGGAAGAACGAGAAAAGGGCGGTCCCTTTAGCAGCATAGATGAGTTTTGCAGACGTGCCGACTTGCGCGGCCTGAATCGTCGTGCGATGGAGAGTTTGATAAAAGTGGGCGCCTTCGACCCACTGGGAAACCGAAGGTCTCTCCTGGACGCCACAGAGCAAATACTTTCCTTCGCTCAGAAAGAGGCCCACAGGCGGGAGAGTGGCCAGTCCAGCATGTTCGACGGTCTCCCCCATGTTGCGGAAGTAAGCCCGGTAGTCGGCATATCACCCAATGGCGAGGATGTGTCGCCAAGAGAAAAAGTGGCGTGGGAGAGGGAACTGCTTGGCGTTACCCTATCGGAAAGCCCGTTCAAGTCCATGGCTTCGGTCAGCACGGTTGACGCCATCACATCCAGCGACCAACTTGATGCGGAAATGGATGGTCAGCGAGTAACTGTGTTGGGCCAAATTTCCAGTGCATCTGAGAGGATAACCCGCGACCAGCGGCCCTACCTAATCACAACATTAGAGTTAGTATATGGGACTGTCGAGGTAATCGCCTGGCCCGATGTCCTGGAAAAGACCCGGGACATCTGGCAGGAAGGCAATCTCCTGCGAGTGTTGGGAAGGCTCAGGGCCAGAGGCGACGATTTATCGGTACACTGTGACCAAGTAGAGGTATATTCCGAGGATACGGCCGTGATACAGAGTGAGCACAGCGACAGCAACGGTGCATGGGAAATACAGGCAAATGGTGAGGGTCCCAAGCCTGCGCCAGCGACCAAGCAGCAGGCCGGCAATATAGTCATGAGTATGGCGGAGACAGCGGAGACAAAGGAAGCCGGAGAGGATGCCCACCTTCTCCGAGAAGCGATTGGCCTCCTGCTGGAGTACCCTGGCAGTATGGGAGTTCATCTGGAAATTACCACCGGTGGGAAGCGGGTGCTCATGGACCTTCCCATGGTAACCACAGGCTACTGCCCGGAGCTTCACGAGCGCCTTGAGGGGCTGCTAGGCGCGAATACGATACGGGTAGAAGAAGTGAATGGCACCTCTAACTAGCGTCTCGGAGTCGGCAGTAGAAAATTCTGGAGGTGTACATGCCTGAATATAGCATGACTCCCGAAGAGATGAGAGCTTATCTAAATGAGACCCATGTTGCACATCTTGTTACCCTGAAACGTAACGGGTCGCCCCATGTAGCTCCACTCTGGTACCAGTACGACAACGGCAATCTATACATGATCACGGGAAGCTCCATCCTGAAGACCCGAAACATAAAGAGGGACTCTAGGGTAGCAGTGGCTATCTCCACCGACCAGGAGCCGTACAAGTACGT
>JAGWBG010000177.1 GCA_021296015.1 Dehalococcoidia bacterium
GCCCCTGGAGTATTCTCCAGGATAACCGTCTGAGGCCATGACCCCGCCCACGCAGGCCCCTTCATACCATTCCAAAGCCAGTTTGTCCACTTCCCCGTTAATGCACCGAAGGACCACGTCCATCAGGTCGGTTTTTAGCATGGGAAGGACTACCTGGGCTTCCGGGTCACCAAGCCGACAGTTGAACTCAAGGACCTTTGTCCCTTGTGGTGTAATCATCAGACCAGCGTAGAGTACCCCTCGGTAAGGCGTTCCATTTTCTGCTAGGGCACGTATGACAGGAATCATTATTTCTTGCCGGACGCGGTCTTCCAATTGGTACGTCCAGAACTCCGGCGGAGTATAGCTCCCCATGCCACCGGTGTTAGGTCCCGCGTCCCCATCCATCAAGCGCTTGTAATCGCAGGCGGCCACCAGCGATGAGACATGCTCTCCGTCCGAGAAGGCAAAGACACTTACCTCGCGCCCCTCCAGGTACTCCTCCACCACCACAACGTCACCCGCCGCACCGAAGTCCCTGGCGCTCATACATTTGTCAAGCGCCGCAAGGGCATCGTTTCTTCTCTCGCAGACGAACACACCTTTGCCTGCCGCCAGGCCGTTGGCCTTCACCACGACGGGGCCTTCATGTCCTGACAAGAAATCATGGGCTTCATGGTAATCATGAAATACCCCAAATTCCGGGCAGGGAACACCGTGGGACCTCATAAGCTCTTTGGCAAATACTTTGCTGGACTCTATCTGGGCTGCTGCCCTGGTGGGGCCAAAAATGACATGGCCCTCACTTGCAAAGGCGTCCACTATTCCGTTAGCCAATGGAATCTCCGGCCCGACGATGGTCAGGTCAACGCTATGGCTTTTTGCCAACCTCAACAGGCCGTCTATGTCATCCGGAGAATTGGGGCAGTTAGTGGCGATGAGTCCCGTACCAGCATTGCCAGGGGCAACAAGCAGCTTATCTACTTGTGGGCTAGCGCTCAATTTCCAGACGATAGCGTGCTCTCTGGCTCCTGAGCCGACTACAAGAACATTCATGGGAGTTGACTCCCCACCAGCTTCACTGCCCCCATATCCCTCAGATTCTCCTGACCCTTCTTCTGCGGGATTTAGGCACGGCCTGGACATAGTAATAGCTCTTTTCAACCCAGGGGAGGGTGCTCTCCACCATATCGGGACTGGTCAGAGAAAGCTCCATCCAGTCGCCGAACTGCCCGTTGTGACCTAATGTATAGGGCATGGCTCCAACGTGATCAATAGCCTGGGTCTTGTCTGCCTGGGGCAGCTTGACTACCAGCTTGCTGTCGTGGATAAAGGCGAACATTTTCCCACTCACGAGGTACGCCATAGCGCCGAACATGCTGCGAGTGGAAACATCCTTCCAGGGTAGCAGATAGGAATCCAACTCACTCTGTATTTCCGTGGAGAATGCCATTTACTCCCACTCGATTGTCCCGGGTGGTTTACTGGTGATGTCATATACCACGCGGTTGATGTCCTGGACCTCGTTGACGATGCGGCTGGAAATACGGGCCAGCACATCGTAAGGTAATCGTATCCAGTCGGCGGTCATGGCATCTTCGCTGCTCACAGCACGGATAGCGACGACATGGCTGTAAGTTCTGTAGTCTCCCATAACCCCGACGCTCCGGCTGTCGGTGAGGACCGCGAAGCTCTGCCAGATTTCATGGTAGAGATTGGCAGCCTTTATCTCGTCTATTACAATCCAGTCACATCGTCTGAGAGTTTCAAGTTTCTCTTGAGTTACCTCACCCATAATCCGTATGGCAAGCCCCGGACCTGGAAATGGTTGGCGGTACACCATCTCCTGCGGAAGTCCTAGAGCGAGACCCACGTCCCTGACCTCGTCCTTGAAAAGATACCTGAGAGGCTCTACCAGCTTTAGCTTCATGTCCAGGGGAAGACCACCCACGTTGTGATGTGTCTTTATTTTGGCTGCTGCCTGGTTCTCCGGTGTACGGCTTTCTATAACGTCCGGGTAAAGAGTGCCCTGGGCCAGGTACTCCGTATCCTCCAACTCCAGGGCCGCTTCCTCGAACACCCGTATGAACTCCTCTCCCACTACCTTGCGTTTTATCTCGGGGTCAATCACCCCACTCAGGCGGTTGACGAAGCGTTCAGAAGCGTCCACGTGGACCAGATTGAGCTTGAGGTTGCGCCGAAATGTGTCCAGCACACGCTCAGGCTCCTCCAGGCGGAGCAGGCCATTGTTGACGAAAATGCACGTAAGCTGGCTGCCTACGGCCTCGTGTACCAGGGCGGCTGTGACCGCCGAGTCCACACCACCGGATAGGGCGCAGATTACTTTGCTTTCACCAACCTGTTGGCTGATAGATTCAATGGAACTTTTTACGAAGTTTTGGGGAGTCCAGGTCCCTCGGCAACCACAAACGTGGTACAGAAAATTCTCCAGTATCGTCTTTCCGTGGACAGTGTGGGCCACCTCGGGGTGGAACTGAAGCCCAAATATATTCCCTTCATTCCCCATCACCGCCACGGCGGAATTTTCGGTGTATGCCAGCGATGCAAACCCGGGGGGCAACTCTTCTATCCGGTCACCGTGACTCATCCATACGGGCATTGATGTGGGCAGGTTGGCAAACATAAGCGAATCGGAAGCATTCTGGTGGAGCACCGCGTGGCCGTACTCACGTTGCAGCCCCGGCGCAACTCTGCCGCCCAACTGGTGCACTAAAACCTGCATCCCATAGCAGATGCCAAGGATAGGCAAAGAGTTCCCGTATACCCAGGGAGGTGCCAGGGGAGCATCGCCTTCGTAGACGCTCGAAGGACCACCCGAGAGGATTACTCCTTTGGGATTGATACTTGCTATTTGGTCCCAGGTAGAGTCGGGTGGTACGATCTCACAGTACACCTTGAGGTCACGCACCCGGCGAGCTATCAGGCGGCTATATTGTGAGCCGAAGTCCACTATTACAATGCCCTCTAACACTCCCTCAGGGCCACTCTCTACCTCTTTAGCCCCGTCCGGTACAGGCTCCGGGCTAACGCTTTCCCTGGCCTTTGCTATGTCGAGATATGTAGAGACCTCCAGGTGGTCGCTGTTGACTATTATCCTGCTTATGCGAGAATCGGTTTCGCTCATCGGCGCTCTGCGCTAGGTAGGCATTACTCGACCCAAGCTTAGCACCTGTGATATACTCAGTCAAGGAATTACAAGGGGTCCTTAAAAGACTCTTGAAGGATTGGCAATCAGGTCGGATGACTGCATCCATCGCTCTCCAAAGAGCAATAGACGAAGCGGTTAGTATACTCAGAAGGAAAGGGGTGGTGGCCTTTCCCACCGACACTCTGTATGGACTGGGCGCTGATGCCTTTTGTGAACAGGCTGTAAGTCGAGTCTACGACATAAAGGGCAGGTCCGGAGACATGGCCCTGCCCGTTTTGCTAGGGAGCACACAAGACCTGCAAAAGGTGGCGATTAACATAACTGACATGGCCTGGAAGCTGGTAGAACACTTCTGGCCGGGCCCTTTGACCCTGATTCTCGAAAAATCCCCCGAAGTGCATCCTATCGTTACAGGTGGCAGGGACTCGGTAGCCGTGAGGATGCCCGACCATTATGTGCCTCTAACCCTGGTGCGGGAGTTGGGCAGTCCTGTCACAGGAACCAGCGCCAACCCCAGCGGTGGTCCCGACCCCGTCACTGCGGACGATGTGCGGCTGTTATTGGGAGAGAAGGTTGATTACCTCGTGGACGGTGGGCCAGCCACCAAGGGTAGTCCCTCTACTATATTAGACCTCACCTCAAGAACCAACCCGCGAATTGTGCGCTTAGGAGCAATAACCCATGATGCCCTCCAGTCATTCTGCTCTACTCCATTGGAAATATCCAGGAGGTGAGAAGATTTGAGTAACCATCGGATAGCTATAGGGAGCGACCATCGCGGTCTTCCACTGAAACAGGTTATCATCTCTTTGCTTACGGAGTTAGACCATGACTCCCGTGATATGGGATCTTACGATGGAGACCCTATAGATTACCCTGACATAACTGAAAAGGTAGCAAGGAC
>JAGWBG010000178.1:0-404 GCA_021296015.1 Dehalococcoidia bacterium
ATTAGTTGGAGGGGCTGCCGGTCTGATGCTCTCCACAAACCTGACTCTGGCTCTGGTAGCGCTGGCTGCTGTGCCGGTTGCGGTCTACATAGCCATCAGGGTGAGCGGCAGATTCAGGCAACTGTGGATGGGAGTGCAGATGGAAACGGGGCGCATGACCACCATACTTCAGGAGAACCTATCCGGGATGAGGGTGGTCAAGACCTTTGGCTCGGAAGAGCATGAAAAGAACAAGTTCAGAGAGGCAGCCAGTGTGGTCACAGAGGAGACCTTCACAGTTAATCGGCTCCACGCTGCCAACTCCTCATTGCTCAGCACCCTCTTCGCCCTTGCAACGGCCCTGATAGTCTGGTATGGGGGATGGCAGGTCGTCAATTCAGGCATGACCCCCGGAGAGCTTACCC
>JAGWBG010000178.1:438-4488 GCA_021296015.1 Dehalococcoidia bacterium
ACCTTTTCCAGGTCCATATCCGCCGGAGAGCGTATCTTTGAAGTTCTCGATGCAGTTTCACCGGTGGAAGAGAGGCAAGGAGTCACCGACCTGGGACGAGCAAAGGGGAGAGTCCGATTTGAAGGAGTCTCCTTCAGCTACGCCCGTTCCACACCTCCCCAAGCCCCTGCATCCCCGGGCGCTGACCGGGGAGTAGACCACTCACCACCCTCTCTTGGAGATGGGGGACTGAACAGAGCGGCCCTGCGAGACATAGACCTGGAGGTCTCTCCCGGCCAGAAGATTGCTATTCTGGGCACACCGGGCAGCGGCAAGAGCACACTGGTAAGCCTCATTCCACGGTTTTACGAGGTGACTCAGGGTAGAATAACCATTGACGGGGTTGACGTTCGCGACGTCACCCTGGAGTCTCTACGACGCAACGTGGGTATGGTGCTCCAAGACGTATTCCTGTTTATAGCCAGCGTACGAGAGAACATATCCTATGGTGTTGCCAATGCGTCCTTGGAGCAGGTAACCGCCGCCGCCCGCTCGGTCAATCTACACGATTTCATCATGGACCTGCCTGAAGGGTACAATACCCTGGTGGGGGAACGAGGCGTGACCCTGTCGGGTGGACAGAAACAACGCAAGGCCATCGCCCGGACCTTGTTGCAGGACCCGTCAATACTGATTCTTGACGACTCCACCTCCAGTGTTGACGCCCGGACCGAATCTCTCATTCAGGCTGCCCTGGACGAGGTGATGAAGGGCAGGACCACCTTCATCATAGCCAACCGGGTCAGCAGCCTCAAGAAGGCAGACCTGATACTGGTGATGAAGGACGGAGATGTTGTAGAAAGAGGCACCCACCAGGAACTAATAACCAGGGACGGGCTGTACAGCGAGATTTACCGGTTGCAACTCTTCGCAGAGGAAGACGTTTTGATGGAAGCTTCACCGGAGGACAACTAACTAGCCTATGCGAGCGCGTGGGATGATGCGGCATATTCGAGCCGCGCAAGATGAACGGCCCGTTGACGTCAACGGATTGCAGGTGGTCATGCGCCTGCTGGAGTACGTCAGGCCCTACCGGCTTCTGGTGCTCATCAGCACACTGGCCATGCTCGTGTACAGCGCCACCGAGGTAGCTAACCCATGGCTCATCAAGAGAGCCGTGGATAGCCTGGTCATCGGAGGAGGCGAAGGGGGTACAATCGGCACGGGCATCACATCAGGTCTCACTGCCGCCGCCCTGTTCTTGGCGGTGAACGCCCTAATAGGCTATGCGACCAACTATCTACATCTGATAACGCTATCCAGGGTCGGGCAGAACCTGTTATTCAGGCTAAGAACGGCCACCTTCGACCACCTTCAGCGGCTCTCCATGTCCTACTTCGACAGGACCGAAGTGGGGAGCAACATGTCCCGCGTCCAGAATGACGTTCAACAGCTACAGGAATTTCTCTCGATATTCACCCTGGCCCTGGGAGACTTGCTTAGATTGGTCGGCTTTATCATAGCGATGCTCCTTATAAAATGGGAGCTTGCCCTGATAACCCTGGCAGCCATACCATTGCTTGTTCTGGTATTGGTGTTTTGGCAGCGATACGCCTGGCGCTCCTTCATGCGGGTGAGGAGGGCACAAGCCGAGGTTAACTCGGGTCTCCAGGAGAATATATCAGGAGTCAGGGTTATCCAGAGCCTCAACCGGCAACAGGAGAACCTTCGAGACTTCGACCGCACAAATCAGCATTACCTGGATGCCGACCTGCAGGCCAACAAGCTCTCAGCCCTCCTCAATCCCTCCGTAGAGTTCGTTACGGCCATCGCAGTTGCCCTGGTAATTGTGTTCGGTGGAATCATGGTAAGAGGAGAGGAAGCCGCAGGGATACTGATCGCCTTTGCACTGTACATCCTGAGATTCTTCGACCCCATTCGCAGCCTCACCATGCACTACGGCCAGCTTCAGAGGGCCATGACATCGGGCCAGCACATCTTTGAAGTGCTGGACACGGAGCCCCAGATTGTGGACAAGCCCTGGGCGGTGGCGCTTCCCCAGCTACGGGGTGAGATCTCTTTCGAGGACGTGAGTTTCGACTACGCTCCCGGAATACCCGTCCTCAGGGACATCAATCTGCATATTGCGCCCGGAGAGAACATCGCTCTGGTAGGCCCTACAGGAGCAGGTAAGACCACGATGGCGTCTCTACTTTCAAGGCTACATGATGTTAACAAAGGCAGGATTACTGTGGACGGCCACGACCTCAGGGATGTGGCGCGGGTCTCCCTCAATAGGCAGGTAAGCGTGGTGACCCAGGAACCTTTTCTATTCTCAGGGACGGTGAAGGACAATATCCGCTACTCTCAACCTGACGCTACCGACGAGAGGGTTATCGAGGCCGCAAGTGCGGTCGGCGCCCACGATTTCATTATGAGCATGGAGAGAGGGTATGACACCCAGGTGGAGGAACGGGGTGTGAACTTCAGCCTGGGTCAGCGCCATCTCATTTCACTGGCACGGGCGCTCATGGCAGACCCCCGCATAGTCATTCTGGATGAAGCCACCGCCACCGTAGATAGCCACACGGAGATGCTGATTCACGAGGCTTTGCAAAAGGTGCTCGTGGGTCGTACGGCCTTGATAATAGCGCATAGACTCTCTACGGTCCGCAACTCCGACCGCATAGTGGTGCTCAACCAGGGGCGCATCGTGGAGGCAGGGACTCACCAGGAACTTCTGGCCAGGAATGGTCTCTACGCCGACCTGTATGCCCTGAACCGGTCCGTGTAATTTTTGACATTTACCGGCCTCCTTGCTATAGTGTTCCCTGCAATTCCGCTTTGGGGGTAGTAGCTTGAGTTGGGCCGAGCGTCTAGTCCAGTGCCTGAAAGACTCCAACATATCACTGATAGCCTTTGTCCCGGACGTAAGCATAGGCCAGGCCACACGGCTGATGGAAGATGACCCATTCTTTCACCTGGTCTACGCCAGCAGGGAGGAGGAGGCCATAGGAATTGCCGTCGGAGCTTACGCTGCGGGCCGCAATTCTGCGGTGTTCATGCAGTCCAGCGGCTTTGGCAACTGCATCAACGCCATAGGTAGTCTCTGCATACCCCACCGTCTGCCCATCCCCTTCTTCATCAACCTCCGGGGTGACCTGGGGGACTTCAATATTGCTCAGCTTGCCCTGGGACGTGCCACTAGGCCTATCCTGGACACCCTTGGGATTCCTCACTACACCCTGACCGAAGAACATAACATGGAGAAGATTGTCAAAGGCGCGGTCCAACTCTGCTACGCCAGCAGAGAGCCGGTGGCTATCTGTCTAACTCCCATGCTTCACGGAGGGAAAATTGCGTAGACTTGATGCCACGGGGATAGTGCTCAAGCACATAGGCGACTCGGCAATCGTCAGCAATCTGGGGCCCACCACCGATGAGGTTTGGCATTCCGGGCTCAGGGCGCGGAATTTTTACACCTATGGCGCTATGGCTCTATGCTCCTCCCTCGCTCTCGGCATGGCCCTTGTCACCAAAGAGAAGGTGGTATCCCTCGACGGAGACGGCTCCCTGTTGATGAACATGGGAACTATCGCAACTATCGGCAGAGAGAGACCGGGCAACTTGATTGTGGTTGTATGGGACAACGAGGAGTGGGGACAGACAGGCCATCAACCCAGCCACACCGCCATGGGCACCGACCTGGAGCAGGTGGCCCAGGCTTGCAGTATACCCAAGACCGCCACTGTGTCCACTGAGGAAGATTTTGAGGCCGTCTTTCAGACGGCCCTTGCGTCGGACGGCCCCTGGTTCATCGTGGCTAATATCCAGGAGACAGGCTACCTTCCCGTTGCCCCTATCGAGCCGGAGATGACCGTCTACCGGTTCCGCGAGACCTTCGTTGGCCCCGCATAGTAGGGCCGAGACACGTCTCACCCCCGGTTGAGGACCAATCCGCTACGCGGCTTCTCCCCCCTTATCCAGGGATGACGGCCACCGCTTCGATTTCCAGGAGAAGGTCGGGATGGAGCAATGCAGCCACTATTACCGTTGAGCTGGCAGGCGGAT
>JAGWBG010000179.1 GCA_021296015.1 Dehalococcoidia bacterium
GGTTCGGCGGCAAAGCTTAGGACCCTATCTGAAGTGGGGCATCACCTCGCTGGCGAACAGCTTCATGGCATCCATTACCCGGGAATGTTCTATCAGCCCACCCTGGTTGAAGAAGCAGATAATCTCCGACGGTTGGAAGTCCTCATGGAGGGCCTCAATCTTCTCAATGCATTGGGACGGGTCCCCACAGATGGCTATGTCATTGCGCCAGTCGTCGAAAGTCATCGCTTTGAACCGCGCTTGAGCCTCCTTGGCCCGAGGATTGGCAGCGACGACTCTCTGCATTGCCGGGGTGTCGTAGCCGGATAGGAAGACATTGAAGAAGTTCTCCACGCTCGCCTCGGGGACGGTCCTGGCCTCCTCCGCATCTCCAGCGATGAAAATCGGCTTGTTTATGGACAACTCCCCGGTGGCGACCGGGTGTCCGCCCGCCGCCAGCGTTTGCCTGTATACTTTAACTCCCTCTCGAAGTGCGGGCATCGGCACCACAAAGGGGGATATAAACATGTGATGTCCCAGGTTGCCCACCAGCTCGAAAGTGTCGGCACTATTGGAAGCAATGCGTATGGGCGGGTGGGGTTTCTGCACGGGTTTTGGTACCACACGCAGGTCTTGAGCACTGTGGTACTTGCCCACGAAAGAAAACTCCTCGTAGGTCCAGGCCTTTATGACAAAGTCGAGATATTCCACGAACCGCTCACGGTTCTCCTGAATGGGAATATTGAATCCCTGGAAGTGGGCTGGCATAGCCCCCCGGCCCACCCCGAACTCAGCTCGACCATTGGACAGCACGTCTAGAGTGGCTATGTCCTCGGCAATTCGGACGGGATTATGGAGGGGCAGCAGGTTCACTGCCACACCCAAACGTATCCTCTTGGAGCGTTGGGCTGCTGCTGCGGCCACCATCAGAGGGGAGGGAGTTGTGGAAAACTTGGGCTCAAAGTGAAGCTCTGCGAACCACGCATTGTCAAAGCCAAGCTCATCCCCCAGATCAATTTGCTCCAGGGTATCTTGATACCTTTGCACCGGTGATTGCCAATCGGCGCACGGTACCATATAAAACAGTCCGAATTTCATCTCTATGGCTCCTGGCTAAAGGGGTATGTTCCCGTGCTTCTTTGGAGGCAGGGAATCCCGTTTGTTCTGGAGCATATCCAGCGCCCTGATAATCTGTGGGCGTGTCTCCCGGGGGTCTATCACGTTGTCCAGGTATCCCTGGCTGGCTGCCACGTACGGATTGGCGAACTTGTCCCGGAACTCCTCAATCAGGCTGTTTCGGCGCTCTTCGGCGTTCTCCGCCTTGGCAAGCTCATCTCGAAAGACGATGTTTACGGCCCCATCCGGCCCCATCACAGCAATCTCTGCAGAGGGCCATGCCAGATTGATGTCGCCTCTGAGGTGCTTGCTGCTCATGACTAGGTAGGCCCCACCGTAAGCCTTGCGAGTCATGACGCTTATCTTCGGCACTGTGGCTTCGGCGTAGGCGTACAGCAGTTTGGCGCCATGCCTGATGATTCCGCCATATTCCTGTTCGGTGCCTGGCATGAAACCGGGCACGTCGACGAAGGTTATTATGGGTATGTTGAAGCAGTCACAGAAGCGCACGAAACGAGCGGCTTTCACCGATGCGTTGATGTCCAAGACTCCCGCGAGATAGGCCGGTTGGTTGCCCACTATTCCCACGGCTTTCCCGGCAAGCCGGGCAAAGCCGACCACGATGTTGGGGGCGAAGTCCTGGTGGACCTCCATGAAATCGCTGCCATCCACGACTCTTATTACTATTTCACGGATGTCATAAGACCTGTTGGGTTCCTCGGGCACAATAGACAACAGGCTGTCATCGGTACGGCCCGCCTCATCAAAACCCTGCACTATGGGAGGGTCATCCATATTGTTGGATGGGAGAAAACCCAGGAGCCTGCGTACCTGGGCCATGCACTCGTCCTCCGACTCCGATATGAAGTGGGCCACGCCACTTCGGCTGCCGTGAGCAAGTGCTCCCCCCAGACTCTCGTGGGTCACGTCCTCCCCTGTCACTGCCCGTATGACGTCGGGGCCGGTGATGTACATCTGGCTGATGCCTTGAACCATAAAAATGAAATCGGTGATGGCGGGAGAATAAACCGCCCCACCTGCGGAGGGGCCCAGAATCACTGATAGCTGAGGTATTACCCCAGATGCCAGGGTGTTTCTCAGGAAGATTTCGCCATAAGCGCCCAGGCTAAGCACGCCCTCTTGAATTCGTGCGCCCCCGGAATCGTTGAGACCGACGACCGGACAGCCCGTCTTCATCGCCAGGTCCATCACCTTAGAAATCTTTTGCCCCACGACCTCGGATACGGAACCGCCCAGGACGGTGAAGTCCTGGGCGTACACAAATATCTGCCGCCCGTCAACCTTTCCGTAGCCTGTTACCACGGCATCGGATAATATCTTTCTGTCTGCCATCCCGAAGTCCGTGGCCCGGTGTGTGACGAAGGGGTCTATCTCCTCGAAAGTACCATCGTCAAGCAGCAAGCTTATCCTCGTTCTGGCAGAGAGCTTTCCTTTATCGTGCTGTTGCTGGATACGTCTCTCACCGCCTCCCAGCCGGGACTGGTTCCTCATCTCTTCCAGCCGCTCCAGTTTTGCATTCGTAGCCGGTTCGGCGTCCACGACTGCTAGCTCGTGGGACTGGGCATCATCTTGGACCTCCGACTTCGCATCCATATCTCGTTCGACGGCCATAGTTACCTCCCAGACGCACCCTAAGACATCGGGGTTATGGGGCTAGACTGGCTACATGCTAACAGAAGCGAATAGCTGGTGCAAGGCGAGGGTCTGGGTGTTAGAATATGAACGTCATGCCGACCGGACAACAACGACAATACGCCACCAGCACCCGGTGCGGGACCAAAACCTTCCTGTGGGGGCAACGCACCTATGTGATGGGGGTGGTCAACGTCACCCCCGACTCCTTCTCCGGGGACGGCCTTGGCCATGACGTAGATGCCGCGGTGGCCAGGGTGCTTCTGATGGAATCGGAGGGCGCAGATGTAATTGACGTGGGCGGTGAGTCCACTCGACGGTATGACAACCGTCCCGGGGCGGTCCGGGTGAGTGCCGAGGAGGAATTGAGGCGCGTTGTACCCGTAGTTGAGTCTCTCTCCGGTGAGCTATCTATCCCCATAAGTATTGATACCTACAAAGCTGAGGTGGCGAGGCGCTGTCTTGATGCAGGGGCGGCTATGGTGAACAACATCTGGGGTGTTGACCCGGGTCATGATATGCTGCGTGTGGTGTCGGAATATGCTGTCCCATACGTTCTGATGCACAACCGAACAGGACACGAGTATGGGGACCTGATACCTGACATAATTGAGTCCCTCAAGGTCGCTGTGGATGATGCTCTTGAGGCGGGCATTTCACCTGAGAACATCATCATTGACCCGGGCATCGGGTTTGGCAAGATAGCAGACCAAAGCCTTGAAATCGAGGGCAGAATTGCCGAATTCAAGGCTCTTGGGTTTCCGGTGCTGGTCGGCCCTTCACGCAAGTCCCATATCGGGCTGGTCCTTGGGGGTCTGCCGCCTGAAGGCCGGCTGGAAGGCACCGCCGCTGCCGTAGCTCTCTGCATCGCCGGTGGTGCCGACATGGTCCGGGTACACGATGTAGAGGCGATGGCGAGGGTAGCAAAGGTGAGCGATGCCGTAATCAGAGGTTGGAGGCCCAAGGGATGGGCCGGGTGATGGTCTATCTGGGCTTGGGGTCCAACCTTGGTGACAGGGAGGCGAACCTTCGCCACGCCTTGGAGCTTCTATCGGGGAATATACCCCTGGAAAAGGCTTCATCAATCTACGACACTGACCCTTGGGGCTACGAGGACCAGCCTAGGTTCTTGAACTGTGTATGCGGAGGATGGACGTCTCTAAGTCCCCGTGAACTGCTGGCTATGGTCAAGGTTGTGGAGGAGACCGTCGGCAGGGAGCCAAGCTTTCCAAACGGCCCGCGGACAATAGACGTGGACATCCTGTTCTATGAGGGGTGGTGGGTCATTGAGGCCATCCCCGACTGGCTGAGAGGGCCTTTGTGCTGGGCCCCCTGGCTGAGATAGCGGGGGACCACCATCATCCTGTCCTCAGACTAACGGTGAAGGAGTTGCTGCAAAGTATGGGGGCTAGGGAGCGGAGTACCGGCAGCCCGACCGGGGGAGTCAGATGGTGGGCGCCACCCATTCCTGTCCAGGGAATGTTCTGAGCGGGGCGCCGGGTCGGTTCCCGACGGTGAAAAGAGAGACAATACCCGGAAGGTTCGGAAGGAGTTGGCGGTGAGTAGTCAGGATACTGAGGCGGCCCGAGCCTATCACGAGTCCACAAAGCTTTCCTATATCAACCTGCGCAGCAAGCCCC
>JAGWBG010000180.1 GCA_021296015.1 Dehalococcoidia bacterium
GAGTTCCGTTGAGTAACCCATTTTGAGAAGGGAACATACCTCGTTCACCAGCCCCATCTCCATCATATCGTCCACCCGTCGGTCTATCATCCTGTAGAGATGCTCCCGGCTCGTAGTAAGGCCGAGAATAAGATGAGGGTAATCCGGTGCCTGCTAGCGACGCAGGGTTGACGGGGCTACGCCAGTGGCATAGTAGGTCTCCAAGGCGCGTATAACCCGCCTCACATTATGGGAGTTTATTTTTGAGGCGGTTTCGACGTCAATCTCGTATAGCGTTCGATGCAAGGAGTCTGGCCCTTCTCGACTCACTCGTTCCTCAAGCTCCTGCCTGAGCCTTTGGTCCGGTGGTACGTGAGGGACCTGCCAACCTTCCGCCAACGCCCAGACATATTGGCCGGTTCCACCCACAACTATAGGCAGCTTGCCCCTAGCGTGAACGTCTTGAATGGCCTCGTGGGCCATGTCTAGGAAAAGGGCCAGGCTGAAATCCTTGTCTGGGTCGAGATTGTCTATCAGATGGTGGCGTATCTCTGCCCGGTCTTCCGAAGATAGCTTGGCAGTGCCAACATCCATGAAACGGTATACTTGACGGCTGTCGGCGCTGATAATCTCACCGTTGAAGGCCCTGGCCAGTGTCAGGGCGAGGCCACTTTTGCCCACCGCTGTAGGGCCTACTATAAAGACGACTGATGCGCTGGTTGGGAACACTTCAAAACACAGAGCCTTTGACCTCGGACGTTATCCTGACTATCTCAGAAAACTGGTCGGCCCTGAGACTGGCACCGCCAACGAGTGCCCCGTGTATGTCTTTCTCCCTGATAAACCCCTCAATGTTGTCGGGATTGACGCTACCACCGTAGAGGAGCGGGACCTGGCTGGCGGCACTCTCCCCGTATAACTCCGTCAGGGTTTGCAGGATGGCATTGCCCATTATTTCCGCTGCTACCTCGGGTGTGGCAGCCACCCCGGTACCGATGGCCCAGACAGGCTCGTAAGCGACTGTGAGTCCAATGGCATTATGTAAACCGGTGAGGCCCGACCTGACTTGGCCCGCTACTATCTCCGCTGCCGATCCTCCCTGACGCTGCTCAAGGGTCTCGCCTACGCAAAGGATTGGCCGGAGTTCGGCCTCATAAGCGGCCTTCACTTTGAGGTTTATAATCTCATCGCTCTCGCTGAAGTGCAACCTGCGCTCCGAGTGGCCGAGGATGACGTACTGGCAGAGATTGGTCAGCATTGCGGGGGAGACTTCTCCGGTGAAGGCTCCCTGTTGCTGTTGGTGCATGTTCTGAGCGCCGAGTTTGATGGTGCTGCCCTGTATTACCCTGCTCACCGGCTCCAGGGATATGAACGGTGGGCAGATTACCCTTTCAACATGTGGTATGCTGTCCAGCGTCTCCACCAACTCCAGGGCCAGGTTCAGGGCCTCGCTAACCGAAGTGTTCATCTTCCAGTTTCCGGCTACCAGGGGGCTTGGCATATTTCTTTCCTCAAATAGCTGTGTCGGGGTTAGTCCTGGACCCTCAAGCTATCTTTGTCCTTAGCAATATCTACGGACCGAACTTGGTGAGCTTGCCCGAATGGGCCAGTGCTAGGAGCATGATTTGTGTGGCAGGTATCCTTCCCAAAGGACCCATGCTAAAGCTACGCTCTGAAAAGGACTCTACGCCCTCGCCCAGCGTCCATTGGGAGTGTAGCAGAAAAGGAACGGGGTGCCAGCTATGGGCAGCCATGATAGCGGGCGTCGCATGGTCGCCCGCTATCGCAAGAACATCGGGCTTTAGCTCCAGAAGACGCGGTATGTGTTTATCAAGGTCTTCCAAGGCCTTAACCTTCGCCTCGAAATTGCCGTCCTCTCCCGCTGCATCAGCAGGTTTGTAATGAACGTAGAAGAAATCGTGGTCCTCGTAGTGCTCGTATAGAGTGTCCAACTCATCTGAGAATGTCCTACCTGTTGGTATAACCTTCATACCAACTATGGTAGACAGGCCTCGGTACATGGGGTAAGCGGCTATGGCGGCGGGACTCAGCCTGTAGGCCTCACCCATAGACGGCAGATTGGGAAGGCCGGAGAAGCCCCTGAGAAGCACCATGTTGGCGCGCTCTTCCTCTTTAAGAATACCTCTAGCTTGGCTGACGAACTCATTCACTATACTGGCGGTCTTTTCTCCATCAGGAGACAGGGCTTTCACGTCGAGGGCTGAGACTCCGGTACGCTGCGGGTCAGTCTCGGTGACCATGTCACTCAGACCCTCACCTCGCAGATGCAGGACAAAACGGTAACCCTCTACCGGATACACCCTCAGGTCAACTCCTTCTATTTGTATCTGGTCCAGGTCCCTGCACAGGGGTATGGTAACCTCCGATGGAACACGACCAGCCCTGCGGTCCACCAAGTTCCCTTCTTGGTCAGCAGTACAAAAATTGCCTCTGGCAGAGATGTCCCCCCTTCTGAGGTCAACCTCAATGCCCAGGGCCTCCAGCGCGCCTCTGCCGATGAGGTATTTCAGAGGATCGTATCCGAAGAGGGCTAGATGTCCTGGTCCGCTACCCGGCGCTACACCCGGCATCACGGGAACGGTCAATCCGCAGGCGCTCTCCTGGGCAAGATGGTCCAGATTGGGAATGTTGGCGTGCTCAAGCTCCGAGCGCTTTGTCTCGGGGTGGGGCAGACCACCCAGCCCGTCTACTACCAGCAGCACAATCTTGGAAGGCGTGGTTGCGTAGGAGTCTTTGATTGCGTCCAGATCAATCATGAAAATGTTCCTTTTATGTGACCAAGATTAGTTATTTGTCCGGCAGGGCGGCGATACCCGGTAGCTCTTTTCCCTCCATGAACTCCAGGGAAGCTCCGCCACCCGTTGATACATGGGTCATTCTGTCCGTAATGCCCAACTCCTCCACCGCTTCGGCGGTGGAGCCGCCACCCACTACAGTTGCTGCATCCAAAGAGGCTACAGCCTCACCGATTCTCCGTGTTCCTTCTGCGAAAGCCGGAAATTCAAACACTCCCATCGGCCCGTTCCAGATTACCGTTTTGCAAGCCCGAAGCCCTGCAACATAGGCTTCGATGCTCCTGACGCCGATGTCCATAACGTACCAATCATCAGGGACCTGGTCTACCGGCACCGTGCGAACACTCTCAGGGTCGGGGTCAGATCTGAATTCTCTGGAGATGACCACGTCTTGAGGTAGATGCACGGTTATGCCATTATTCTTGGCTCGTTGCAGAATCTGAGAAGCGACTTCCAGTCTATCTTCCTCCACGGACGATGCACCTACCGAGTAGCCCGTCGCCTTCAGGAAGGTGTTAGACATTCCACCACCGATAAACAAGGCCTGTACCCTACCCAGAAGGTTTTCCAAGACCATAATCTTGTCGCTGACTTTGGCCCCGCCTAGTAGAGCTGCCAGGGGAAGTTCAGGTGATTCCAGTGCCCTGCCCATAAGCTCAATCTCCCTTTGCATCAAGAGGCCTGCTACTGAGGGGACGTATTGGGGCACCCCTACCGTGGAGGCATGGGCGCGATGAGCTGCGGCAAAGGCATCCATCACGAACACATCCGACAGGGATGCCAACGCTCTGGCGAAGTCGGGGTCATTCTTCTCCTCTTCAGAGTGAAAGCGAAGGTTCTCCAGCATGAGAATATCCCCGGATGACATCGTTTCCACAGCCGACTCCACCTCCGGGCCTACGCAGTCCGGCAAATGTCCGACGGGTTGGGACAGCAACAAGGACAACCGGTCTGCTACCGGAGCCATACGCAATTCCTCTACCACCCTTCCACTCGGACGCCCAAGATGGGAGCAGAGGATAACCTTGCTATTCCGCTCAAGCAAATACTGGATGGTGGGGAGGGAGGCTCTGAGACGATGGTCATAGGAAGCCAATGTCTCAATACCCTGGTCAATGGGAACGTTAAAATCCACCCTCACCAGGACACGCTTGCCTTCGACTTCCGTGTCTTTCAGAGTTCTTTTTGCCACGCTTCACCTGTCCCATACAGTCAAATCCTGA
>JAGWBG010000181.1:0-4017 GCA_021296015.1 Dehalococcoidia bacterium
CTTCAAGGAGATGGCGAGCAGGCTGAACGCCACCGGAGGCCCCATAGTGGGTCGGGCCAACGTGTCGCCGGGGGGCGTGGGGGGTGCCTTCGCAGTGAATATAGTGGACCTGGAGGTGGACCCGGAGACAGGGAAGGTGGACATCCTGCGCTACACCGCCCTGCAGGATGCGGGAAAGGCCGTCCATCCCAGCTACGTGGAAGGACAGATGCAGGGGGGCGTGTCCCAGGGTATCGGCTGGGCGCTGAGCGAGGAATACTTCTTCAACGATAAGGGCGAGATGGCAAACTCCAGCTTCCTGGACTATAGAATGCCCACCAGCCTTGACCTGCCGATGATAGACACGGTGATTGTGGAGGTGGCAAATCCCGGCCACCCATACGGGGTGCGGGGAGTCGGAGAGGTGCCAATAGTGCCTCCCATGGCTGCCATAGCCAACGCCATCTACGACGCTGTCGGTGTCCGTATGAATGTACTGCCCATGTCGCCGGGCAACATCCTGGAGGCATTGTGGGATAGTGAAGAGGAGTAGAAGACCGCTGCAGTCGGGGGGTGCTTGCTTGCCGGAGTAGCATGAATTAGAATCAGCGGCAAGGATCATAGAGATATGGAAATATGGAGCAGCTAGACAATCGTGAACCCGAAAGTAAGCCGGGGTTCTTTTCGTCGCTACGGTATCCCGATTACCGTAGCCTAGTAATAGCCACAGGCTGTGCGCAGTCGGCGGCCTGGGCGCTAATCGTCCTTCGCGGGGCGCTGGTATACGACCTTACAGGGTCCAACGCCTGGGTGGGATTTGTCACCATGTCGGCGCTTTTGCCCGGCCTGATTGTCACTCCCCTGTCCGGCATCCTGGCAGACCGGTTCGACCGCCGTAGATTACTGGCCATCGCATTCGCCCTTAACCTGGGCCATAACCTGCTTCTGGCTTTCCTGGTCCTGAGTGGTACGGCTACCGAGTATCAGATTCTAGGGCTGGCCATCCTGAACGGCTCCATCCGGGCTATCCAGATGCCCACCAACCAGGCATTGCTTCCCAACCTGGTGCCGAGGGAACGTCTTCTGAATGCCGTGGCCATGAGTCAGCTCGTAACCCAGGGCTCCAGAATGGGGGGACCTCTACTGACCTTGCCAATCATCGGATTTATAGGCCCCGAGCCTGCCTTCTTTATGTCGGCTGGCCTGTACGCCATTGGCCTGAGCCAGGTTCTAAATATACGGACCGCATCCCGAGGCATGATGGAATCCACCAAGGGAGTGGTGTTCAATCTGGTAGCGGGTGTGCGCTACATTTACACTACCCCGCTCCTGCTTCATCTCATGGTGCTAGCCGTGCTCCACTGCGCCTTCACGATGGCCTTTGAATCCGTGTTCCCCTTCTTCTCCCGGACGCAGTTGGGTCTGGATTCGGAGAAGGGCCTGTTCGAAGGGCCTACATATTTGATGATAGCTGTGGGAGCAGGCTCAATCGTGGGGAACCTGGCGTTGGCAAGGGTGGAAGGTCAGGTTTTCAGAGGGCGTCTTTTCCTGATATTGGGCCTCTTTAGCGGCCTTTCCCCCATGGCCCTGGGCTTCGCCGTCAACATCCCAACGGCCATGATTGCAGCGGCGGTTATGGGAGCCGCCACGGCCGGCTTTATGACCCTCAGCCACGGCATGGTCCAGGCCGTCACGGATGACAGGGTTCGCGGCCGGGTTATGAGTGCCAACACGTGGCACGTACAGGGCGCAATGGGCGGCTTCAACGCCGTCAACGGAATTCTCATGGACTTCTCGTGGATGTCCGCGCCCCTGCTGCTTAGCAGCACGGGGCTCATCTTCATGTGGATTATGGTTGTCAGCGTCCTGGCTGTGCCCCTCAGAGCAATCTACTCGCGGGGCATTCCCGCCGAGGCCCACGCCCACTAGGAGTTGTCCAAGGAGCACGAGTATGGGGAAGACCACCGGCAGAGCGTTGCTTATCGTGTCGGCGGACCCGCCGCCTGAATTAGAGGGCGAGCTTAACCGATGGTACGATGAGGAGCATCTGGCCGACGAGTTGCGCCGGGTACCGGGTGTAGTCAGCGCTCGACGCTACGTCGCCGCCTCGGCCATTCAGGATGAGATTTTCTCCGGGAGGCCGCACCCTCAGCACTACTCCAAGTACTTGACCATATTCGAGTTGGAGACCGAGGAGACCCTTGGTAGCCCCGAGTACTGGGACTTCTTGACCAATCCCACCGAATGGACTCGCCGCATTGTGCGCGATGTACCCATAACGGCCCTGGTATACAGGCAGGTTTATCCTGAAGAGGGTTTCTTCACAAGATAGTCGCCTGGGCAGGGAAGAAGCACATTTAGCAGGAGGTTGTCATGCCAATTGAGCAACTATCCTCGGAGCTAGAGCGCATTGTGTCACCGGACCAGGACGTGGAGGAGTTGGGTAGTGGCTACGACCTTGCCGAGGGGCCTGTCTGGTACAGGGACGGGGGCTACCTACTATTCAGCGAGATAGATAATAACCGTAGACACCGGTGGACGCCCCAAGAAGGTGTCACGCTGTTCAAGGAGCCTACCGGCAACGCCAACGGGCTTACCAGAGACCTTCAAGGGAGGCTGCTGGCCTGTGAGACCTCTAACCGCCGCGTGACTCGTCAGGAGCCTGACGGAAGCATCACCGTCGTGGCGAGCACCTATCAAGGCAGAAGGTTGAACAGCCCCAACGACGTGGTGGTGAAGTCTGACGGCAGCATCTACTTCACCGACCCCGGCGCGCCGGCCCCGGGGCTTGACCTGGACTTCTCAGGGGTATACCGGGTCTCTCCGGACCTGGGCGACATTACCCTGTTGGTACGGAACTTTATCGTACCAAACGGGCTGGCCTTCTCCCCGGATGAGAGCATCCTCTACGTGGACGACTCCTTCCGGTTTCCCCCTGTGGAGAATAGGAGGGGGTGGATAAGGGCCTTCGACGTAACGTCCAATGGTATGCTGGCACTTGCCAGCGACCGCGTATTGTGCGAGATGATTGGACCCCATCCGGGTGTTCCGGACGGCATGAAGGTGGACGTGGAAGGCAATATCTATTGCACGGGACCCGGTGGGGTGTGGATTGTAGACCCTTCGGGTAAGCATCTGGGGACCATCTTAACCGGAGCTCATCAGACTACCAACTGTGGTTGGGGAGGAGATGACTTGAAGACCCTGTTCATCACCACATGGGACGGATTGTACAGGATTCAGCTAAAAATCCCCGGTCTGCCCGTGCAAAAGGGACTATAGCTCTTCTTGCCTGGGTTGTAGCCTCACGAATTTCTGGACCCTATAGTTGGAGGCATCTACGGCGTAGAGGTCGCCCTGGGAGTCGCTGAACACGTTGTGCCCGTTGTCGAAGGTACGACCCCTGGCCAACAACTCTCCTTCAAGGGTGAGCACGCTGAGACGTGGAACCTGGTCGGTAACGTAGGCAATCTGGTCGGAGTCAATGTGAATACCCATCGGCGCTTTGAAATCGGTCCATTGGGTGATGTACTTCCCCTCCCCGTTGAACACCTGTATCCGATGGTTCTCCCGGTCGCATACGAACACCCGGCCATCCTCTGACACCCGCAGACCGTGGGGAACCCTGAACTGCCCCGGCCCACTACCCGGACTGCCAAAGGAAGAGATATAGCTTCCATCGGCTGAGAATCGGTGTACGCTGGAGTTGCCGTACCCGTCGGAGACGTAAATCTCTCCCGCAGGCGAGACCGCTATGTCAGAGGGATGGTTGAAGGGGGCCTGTAAAGCGGCTCTGTACCTGGTCCCGAGTTTCATCACCTGTTGCCCTTCAGTAGTATATACCAAGATTTGATGTGCGTCCCGGTCGGCGAGGTACACACGGTCATCGGGGCTGATATAGATGTGGTGAGCATCTTCCAACTCTTCGGGTCGACGGGGCCATTCATTCAGGAAATGCCCGTCACGGTCGAAGACCAGGATAGGTGGGCCACGGCGTTGGAACACGTAAACCCTGTCCTGGGAGTCCACGGCCACGGC